>NZ_JACSKX010000013.1:0-79107 GCF_018617835.1 Exiguobacterium sp. s101
ATATAGCTCTTAAATTGACGAAGCTTGCGCTTCATTCAAAAATTGTAAAACTTATTTTTGCCTCATCGTTCAGTTTTCAAAGTTCGTCTGCCGCTCTTAGCGACTCATTTATAGTAACACCTGTATTTATATCCGTCAACTATAAAAATAAAGTTTTTTGAAAAAGAATAAATAAAGACAATTCCCATCTATTTTTATGAAAGGAATCGTCAGTTTCTTCTTATTGGAACGCTACAATCCAAACTTCATTCAAACGGGATAAATCATATTCATTTTGATTCGTATTTTCTATGACGATAGGCTGATCGATACAAGTCGTATATGCATGAATCTTCCCACGCACCCCGCTACTTAATAAAACGGACCGACCAATCTCATAAAATCCTAGTAAGGTAGCAAGAAGCGACAGCGCTTCTTCATCATATGCTTTGTTCTGACACATATAAAAATATGCTTCTTCTGGAGAGAGTGGTTTTCGAAACGTTCTTTGGGCCGTTAACTGACAAAAACGGTCCGCTACAATAAATAGAGGAGAAGCTGGATTTAGTTCGCGCTCTGTTAGACGTTTCGGAAACCCAGATCCATCTAGTCGTTCATGATGTTCTTCGATTAATTGATACACGCGTCCTCGTAACGTTTGAGTGCTTGGCAACATCGCTGCTGAGACAAGCGGATGTTGATACAAAAGTTCCCGCTCCATTTTTGTGAAATAACGCATATGAGACCATTTCCGAATTTTAGCATAACTTGCATCCGCAAAATAAGAAGCGATTCCATAATCAAATTGAAGTTGATGCTCATCACCTCGATACTTCGATAAGGCATGAGAAACGAGAGCTCGATAAATTGCATGATAAATAACATGGTTCTTTCGTAGGGGCTGATCTGTAAAGAAATGAACAACTGCTGACAACGGTACTTCTTGACGAAAGAGTTGATGAATGAATTCTAGAGCCTCATAAGGATTAGGGGCAATCCGTTCTTCCCATTGATTGTAATGCTTTTCATATTGAAGCACCTGGCCATATAAAATATCCTTTTCTTTTGAAGTGAGGGTCGTTCGTTCTACAGGCGCGACATCAATCTCTTCGATTTTTAAGAAACGGAGTAAACGAAGGTGTTCATTCGTCAAGTGAATTCCGGCCTCTAAGGAAGAAACTGGTGACAATAAAGTCATGCCAACATGTACAGTAGATAAGTTCAAACGCACGCGAATCCCTCCTATATATAGAAAAAAGGTCGAACGGAAACACCGCTCGACCTCTCGTCTTACTCATTCACATTAGACGATTTGTCAGGTTCAGGTGCTTCATCCTCAAACCCATTCTCCAAATCGACTGCTAATTCCTCTTCTAATTCATCTTTTTTCAGTTTAGCGATAGTCGCTAAACGATCGCCTTCTTCAATGTTCATCACTTTTACACCACGTGTGCTTCGACCCATCTGAGAAATCGTTTGCGAATCGATACGAATCGCGACCCCATGTTCTGTCATCAACATAATGTCATCATCTTCATCTACGATACGCATACCAACGACTGTCCCACGGTCTGTCTTAATTCCAATGATTCCGGAACCACCACGACCTTGTGTGCGGAATTGCTCCATGGCCGTACGTTTTCCGTATCCTTTTTCCGTGATGATCAAAACATCTTGTGTTGTTCGAACGATTTCCATTGAAACGACCAAATCGTCTTCTTTCTTCAAACGAATCGCGCGTACTCCTCGTGCCGTACGTCCCATCGAGCGAACTTCTCCTTCAAGTGGGAAGCGAATCGACATTCCTTGGCGTGTGACAATCAACATCTCATCGTCACTCTTCGCAAGACGGACCGTGACGAGTTCGTCTGTCTCATTCAAGCTAATAGCGCGGAGACCGTTTTTGTTGATTCGAGCGTATGCCGAGAGTGGGGAACGTTTGACCAAGCCCTCTTTTGTGATAAACACAAGAGACAACTGCTCATCTGCCACTTCTTCTGATTCATCCTCTGCCTCTTCTACTACCGTTTGGTTAGCCAAGTAACTGTTGAAATCGACCGGAATCATTGTTTCGACTTTTTCACCCTTGTCGATTTGAAGCAAGTTAATGATTGGCATTCCTTTCGCGGTACGGCTCATCTCAGGAATTTCGTATCCTTTGAGACGGAAGACGCGTCCAAAATTCGTAAAGAACAGGATGGTATCGTGTGTCGATGCTGAAAGCAAGCGAAGGACGAAATCTTCATCGTTCGTTCCCATTCCTTGTTTTCCACGTCCTCCGCGGCGCTGTGTCCGATAAGAATCCGATGGAATCGATTTGATATAGCCTTCACTCGTGAGCGTGATCATCATGTCACGAACCGGAATCAAATCCTCATCCTCAAGCTCGACGATATCTGTACGAATCACCGTACGACGTGCATCGCCATATCGTTCTTTGATTTCAAGCAGTTCGTTGCGGATAATATCGAGGAGCAACTCCTCATCTCCAAGAATCGCACGAAGTTCTTCAATCAACGCTTTCACTTCACGATATTCGCCTTCAATCTTCTCACGTTCCAATCCAGTCAAGCGTTGGAGGCGCATATCTAAGATTGCTTGCGTCTGTTCAGTCGAAAGTCCAAAACGGGCAATCAACTTTTCACGAGCCTCGTCACCTGTACGCGTACTACGGATGATGGAGATAACTTCATCCAAGTGATCCAAGGCAACACGAAGACCTTCTAAAATGTGAGCACGTGCTTCCGCTTTGTCCAAATCGAATTGCGTACGACGACGTACGACCTCTTTTTGGTGTTCGATGTAGTAATAAATCGCTTGTTTGATGTTCAACGTTTTTGGACGACCGCCTACAAGGGCGAGCATGTTGACCCCGAACGTCGTTTGCATCGGTGTTTGTTTGTATAAATTGTTTAAGATGACACTCGCATTCGCGTCGCGGCGAACCTCAATGACGATTCGCATCCCGTTCCGGTCCGATTCATCTCGTAAGTCTGTGATGCCCTCAATCTTTTTATCGCGGACCAAGTCGGCAATCTTTTCAACGAGACGTGCTTTGTTGACTTGGTAAGGAATCTCGTGCACGAGAATGCGCTCACGGCCATTTTTCAACGTCTCGATTTCGGCTTTCGCACGCATCGTAATCGACCCACGTCCGGTTTCATACGCACGACGAATTCCGCTACGTCCCAAAATCTCTCCCGCTGTCGGGAAGTCAGGACCTGGGATGTGTTGCATCAATTCAGCAATCGTAATGTCTGGATTGTGAGAAAGGGCCAAGACGCCATCGATGACTTCGTTCAAGTTATGTGGTGGAACGTTTGTCGCCATCCCAACGGCAATCCCGCTCGTTCCGTTCACAAGGAAGTTTGGGAATCGAGCCGGGAGTACGACCGGTTCTTTTTCTTCACCATCGAAGTTCGGTTGATAATCGATTGTGTTTTTTCCGATGTCTCGTACGAGTTCCATCGCAATTTTAGACATTCGTGCCTCGGTATAACGCATCGCAGCGGCTGAATCACCATCGACTGAACCAAAGTTCCCATGACCGTCGACTAATTCATAACGATAACTGAAATCTTGAGCCATACGGACCATTGTCTCGTAAACGGCTGAATCACCGTGAGGGTGGTACTTACCGATTACATCCCCGACGACGCGCGCCGACTTTTTATGTGGCTTGTCCGCACGAATCCCAAGCTCGTTCATCGCATATAAAATACGACGGTGAACCGGCTTCAATCCATCTCGCACGTCCGGAAGGGCACGTGATACGATGACACTCATCGCATAGTCCATGAATGACGTCCGCATCTCTTGGCTAATATTTATATCCTTGATATTTTCTTGTTCTGCCATTCGTTATTGCCTACCCTTCTTATTAAATATCGAGGTTCTTCACGTAATGGGCGTGAGATTGAATAAAGTCACGGCGTGGCTCGACGTTGTCACCCATGAGTGTTTCGAAGATTTCATCCGCTTCAATCGCATCTTGAAGATCGACACGGAGCATCGAACGCGTTTCTGGGTTCATTGTCGTATTCCATAACTGCTCAGGGTCCATTTCTCCAAGACCCTTGTAACGTTGAACGCTATAACGTGCATTTTCAGGAAGTTGTGCAATCGTAGCTTGCAACTCACGCTCGTTTTGAACGTAGGTTGTTTCTTTACCATGCTTCACACCATAGAGCGGTGGTTGTGCGATATAAACATATCCACTTTCAACGAGTGGGCGCATATAACGATAGAAGAACGTCAACAATAGCGTCCGAATGTGTGCACCATCGACATCGGCATCGGTCATGATAATCAATTTGTGATAGCGCGCTTTTGATAAATCGAACTCGTCCGCAATCCCTGTTCCAAGAGCCGTGATGATCGTCCGGACTTCTTGGTTGGCCAAAATCTTATCAAGACGTGCTTTCTCGACGTTGATGATTTTACCTCTAATCGGCAAAATCGCTTGGAAGTGACGGTCACGTCCAGACTTCGCTGAACCACCCGCCGAGTCACCCTCGACGATGTACAATTCAGACTTCGATGCGTCTTTTGAAGAACAGTCGGCCAATTTCCCTGGCAATGAACTGACTTCGAGTATTCCTTTACGACGCGTCATCTCTCGTGCCCGCTTCGCTGCAAGGCGTGCGCGTGCCGCCATCAAACCTTTATCGACAATGAGTCGACCGACCGATGGGTTCTCGAGCAGGAATTGTTCGAACGTATCGCTGAACAACGTGTCCGTTGCCGTCCGTGCATCGGCATTCCCGAGTTTAGTTTTCGTTTGCCCTTCAAATTGAGGAGAAGGGTGTTTGACCGAGACAATCGCCGTCAATCCTTCACGGACATCGTCTCCGGAAAGACTACCATCGGCTTCTTTCATCAATCCGAACCGTTTCGCATAATCGTTGATGGAACGTGTGAGGGCTGTTTTAAATCCAGTCTCGTGTGTTCCCCCCTCATGCGTCGGAATATTGTTCGTGAACGAATAGATGTTACTAGCAAAGCCTTCGTTGT
Source organism: Exiguobacterium sp. s101 (assembly GCF_018617835.1). NCBI lineage: Bacteria > Bacillati > Bacillota > Bacilli > Caryophanales > Exiguobacterium > Exiguobacterium sp. s101. The sequence goes on from NZ_JACSKX010000013.1 coordinate 4,993, forward strand.
ACTGAAGTGCAATTTCCACTTCGATTCCGTCTTTTGTGCCGTGTACATACACAGGTTCTTCATGAATCGAAGCTTTCGAACGGTTCAAGTGCTCAACGTAAGATTTGATTCCACCCTCATAGTGATAATTGCGCTCGATCGTCTCATCACTACGATCATCTTTTGCAACGATTCGTAGTCCCTTATTCAAAAAGGCAAGCTCACGTAGACGTGTCGCCAACAGATCAAAGTCATACTCGAGAGTTTCTTGGAAGATGTCTCCGTCTGGGAAGAAGCGGACAGTCGTCCCTGTCGTATCTGTCGTCCCGACGATCTCGAGTTCACCCTGTGGAACACCTCGCTTAAACGCTTGGTAATACACATTTCCATCGCGACGAACGAACACTTCAAGCTTTGTCGATAAGGCGTTAACAACCGACGCCCCGACACCGTGAAGACCTCCAGATACTTTATATCCGCCACCGCCGAACTTACCCCCCGCATGCAACACTGTGAATATAACTTCAACGGCAGGTCTACCTGTTTTCTTTTGAACGTCGACTGGAATTCCGCGCCCATTATCTTCGACAACAATCGAGTTTCCTGGCTCAATCGTCACTGTGATTGTGTCACAGTAACCTGCAAGCGCCTCATCGATGGAGTTATCGACAATTTCCCATACTAAATGGTGGAGACCGCGAGAACTTGTGGAACCGATATACATCCCTGGACGTTTACGAACAGCTTCTAAGCCTTCAAGGACTTGAATCTGATCGGCGCCGTACGCTTGCAATTCTTTTTCATTTTCATTTCTCATCGGTTATTTTCACCTACTATACATGTTTTGGTGTTCCTTTTTGACACGATCACATTGACTCTATTTCAACTTCACCTTGTTTCACGTGAAACACTTTGGCTTGTTGAATCGTTTCATGTGCAATCCCATCAATGTTTGTTGTTGTCAAAATTGTTTGTACTTTCCGTCCCATCGTATCGAGGAGATGGGTTTGGCGATGATCGTCAAGCTCAGATAACACATCGTCTAATAACAACAGAGGATACTCGCCTACTTCTTCATGAATCAACTCAATTTCAGCTAGCTTCAATGACAAGGCCGCCGTTCGTTGCTGACCTTGTGAACCGAACGTTTGAACATTTCGATTGTTGACGTACAATTCAAAATCGTCGCGATGTGGACCAAACAAGGTCACACCTCTTCGTCGTTCGTTCTCTCTTATTTTATCAAACTTTTGACGATACGTTTCAAACATCTGTTCTTTTGAGAAGCGTTCTTTTTGGAACGTATCCGAAACGTATTGAATTGTCAGTGTTTCCAGTTCTCTCGTAATCCCAGAATGAATCGGATTAGCCCATTTTTCGAGCTGGTCGATGAAATGATAGCGTCTCATCACGATTTTCACAGCGAGTTCAATCAATTGATCCGTTAACACCTCTAGTAACGTCTCATCGCCACCTTTTGCGGATAACTGCTTCAACAAGGCGTTTCGCTGTTTCAGCGTCTTCAAGTATTGATTGAGTTCATGTAAGTACACCGGACTGACCTGACCGATTTCCATATCTAAAAATCGCCGTCTCCCTTGTGGACTGCCTTTCACGATGGCTAAGTCTTCAGGCGCGAACAAGACGACGTTAAATGCGCCGACATAGTCACTGAGACGACGTTGTTCTAAATGATTGAGCTTTGCTTTCTTTCCTTTAGGAGAAAATGAGAGACTTTGTACTGCTTCACCAGTACGTTTATGAATCCGTCCTTCGATACTCGCAGCGTCAGCTTCCCATCCGATTAATTCACGGTCTTGTGTCGTCCGATGCGATTTCGCCAGCGCAAGTACGTAAATCGATTCGAGAAGATTCGTTTTCCCTTGGGCATTCTCACCAATTAGAACATTCGTCTGTTCTGAAAAATCTAGCTCGAGGGTTTCGTAGTTGCGATAGTTTTGCAATCGGATCGACTTTAAATGCACGTCAATTTCCCTCGATTTGATATTCCCCGAAGCCTTCGACTTCGATTGTATCTCCATCTCTTAATTTACGGCCACGGCGTTGATCTTGCTCACCGTTTACTTTAATCATGACATCCTCTAAAAAGAACTTCGCTTGTCCCCCACTCGAGATGATGTCTGCTAATTTTAAAAATTGTCCGAGTGTCACATACTCGGTTGTAATCGACACTTTTTCCATGTCGTCACTCCCTTTCCCATATGCTGATCTGAAAAAATCGCCATACATATTAGTTTATCGAAAATCGTCGAATAAGGCAAAAAGAGGGATGATAAGGTAAGACACCTCATCATCCCTATCCGCAGCTTACGATGTACGGACTGGCAAAATCAGTTGAAGAACGCTATCTTGTTCAACCGGTCGTAAAATGAACGGTCGCATCGAACCAGTGAACTGGATTTCGATTTCAGATGCATCGAGTGCCCGAAGTGCGTCCATCACGAATTTTGAGTTAAAGGAAATTTTTAGTTCTTCCCCTTCAAGCGATAAAATACTGACACGTTCAGACACTTTCCCGACTTCTGGTGAGTGTGAAGACACTTCAACTGCCGTTGTATCTTCCGCTACAAATTTAATGACGTTGTTGCGGTCTGCACGTGCCAAGAGTGAAGCACGATCAATGGCTTGTAAGAATTCTTTCGCGTTCATGCGTACCGCAGTACGATATTCTTCTGGAATGAGACGTGACGTATCAGGATACGCACCGTCTAACAAGCGAGAGAAGAATGAGATGTTCTTCATTCGGAACAAAATCTGTTGATCTGTGAGGACGATCTCAATCGGTAATTCTTCGCGGTCGAGTAACTTTGCCAATTCGTTAAGTGAACGACCTGGAACGACGACATTTTGGAACGTTAAATCATTATCCGTCTCAAAGCGGGCACGACGAAGTGCCAATCGGTGACTGTCCGTTGCGACACATGTAAGGAATCCTTTCTCAGCTGAGAAGTTGACTCCAGTTAATACTGGGCGTGTCTCTTGTGATGAAACAGCAAAACTCGTTTGACGAATGATCGTCTTCAAAAGATCGGCCGGTAAGTAGAACCGACGGTCACTTGCAAGTTCCGGTAGACGAGGGTATTCGTCCGGGTCGAGTCCATTCAAGTGAAACTCCGCCTGTCCAGACTCAATTCGAGTCATGAAGTTCGGAGATACTTCGAGGGTGACTTCATTTGTCGGTAACTTCTTCACGATTTCTCCTAAGAAGCGGGCGTTTAAAACGACACTTCCGGCACGTTGAATTTGAATGAGTTCAATTCCACCCTCTTCGATTGGAATCAAGCGTTCAATCGAAATTTCGGTGTCACTTCCTGTCAGTGTCAAACCGTCCGCATGTGCTTCAAGTTTTAATCCTGTCAAAATTGGAATTGTTGTACGTGAAGCCACAGCTTTTGATACATCTTGTACTGCTTGCATAAATACATCTCGTTGAATCGTTAAATGCATGTGGATAATTCCTCCTAAGGTGAAATGAGTCAATTTCCTAATGATAATAATAGTATTAATTAAGTCATAATAGTAGTAAGGGCTGTGGATACTGGGGATAAGTCCCTTTAAGCCTACGTATAAAGCCATTCCGCTTGTGAATAACTTGTGGATAACTAAGGTGGTTTATCCACAGGATATCCACAGAGAATTCTTCATTAGTTAGACAGTGCCTTTTTCAACGTTTGAATCGTCTCTTGCATTTCCACATCGTTTTTCAGGAGTGTACTAATCTTTTCATGGGCATGAATCACAGTCGTATGATCGCGTCCTCCAAACTCCTCCCCGATTTTAGGCAAGGAGCTCTCCGTCATCTCTCGAGACAAATACATCGCAATCTGGCGTGGAAATGCCAGTGTTTTAGTACGCTTTTTCGAATTTAATTCTTCTACTTGAATGTTGAAGTGTTGACTGACAATTTCTTGAATGTCATGAATGACTATCTTCTTCGCTTCCTGAACGGGCATGATATTATGAAGCGCTTCAGCTGCAACGTCCGGATCAATTGGTCGTCCGACTAGTTTTGCGTAAGCGACGACACGTGTCAATGCCCCTTCTAGCTCACGAATGTTCGTATCGATTTGATTAGCGATATAAAGCATGACTTCATTAGAGATATCAAGACCTTCAGCAGTCGCTTTTTTACGAAGAATCGCAATACGTGTCTCGAGGTCTGGCGGCGTGATATCCGTAATCAGCCCCCATTCGAAACGCGAGCGCAGCCGATCTTCTAATGTTGGAATTTCTTTCGGTGGTCGATCACTTGAAATCACAATTTGTTTTTGATCGTTGTGTAACGCGTTGAAAGTGTGGAAAAACTCTTCCTGAGTCTGCTCTTTCCCTGCTAAGAACTGAATATCATCAATGAGCAGCACATCGATATTCCGATAGCGATTACGGAACTCACCAGTTTTGTTGTCCCGGATCGAGTTGATAAATTCGTTCGTAAATTTTTCAGAGGAAACATAGGCAATTCGAGCTCCCGGTTTTTGAGCTTTTACGTAATGACCGATTGCATGCATCAAATGCGTCTTCCCAAGTCCGACGCCTCCATAAATGAATAGTGGATTATACGCGCGTGCAGGTGCTTCGGCGACAGCGAGAGATGCTGCATGGGCAAATCGGTTCCCTGAGCCGATGACAAATGTCTCGAAAATGTATTTGTCATTCAGTTGTCCAAGATCCCCTTCCTCTTTTGAAGGTAATGGTAAGGGTTGTTCTTTTGTTTCTGTCACAGCAATTGATTCATGAGATCCATCAGCTGGAGCATACTTGTGTGCTTGAGATTCTTCAATAAAATGAATTTCAAGTTTGTTATTTGTGATCTCTTCGACTGTATCTTGTAAAAGAGATAGATACTGCCGCTCTAACCATGTAACGATAAAACTAGCAGGTGCCGACACGACGAGTGTCGTTCCCATCAAGGATATTCCTTCGGTTGATTTTAACCACATGTCAAAACTAGCTTTTGGCGTTCGTTCTTCTTCTTCGATTACCGATAAGACATTTCTCCAAATCTCGCGAGCATTCTTCAATAAAAGACCTCCTTTACTCACATGTTAGGTAAAACTTATTCACACGATATACACATACACTATTTTATAGTAGAAACTAGGGTTATCCCCAGAGAACAAAAACTGTGGATAAAGTTATCCACATGGTGTTCATTATGGGGATAACACTTATCCACAGCCTGTGTATATCTTGGAATCACGAATTGTTCATCCACAAGTTTGTGCACATTCAGTTTAGCAAAATAAAATAGACGTGGCAATGCTTTTTGGTATTTATCCACAGATTAAGAAAAGTATCCACACCCACTTATCCACATGCTGTGTAGTTTGTGGATATGTTGTGGATAACAACGTATTCGTGTATGAAAGAATAAAAAAGTTATGCACAAAAGAGGAAGAAGGGAACTGTAGAAATGTTTTTGTAAAAGAAGAAAACGAAAAAATGAAGAATTTAATTATGAAAAAAGAGGAGTTATTCACATATAAATGTGGATAACTTCAAGTGATTGTGGATAAAATGGCTTAACATCAATATTTATAAAGACCATTTATAAAATGTGTAAAGGTTGTGTATGAATTTTTTCCTCTACTAGCATATGAACTAGATCAATTTCACCTTCAAGTAGAGATTTCAGAACGCTTTCTTCGTTGAATTCGAAAACTGCTCGAAAATACATTGACAATTGGTGAAACGATTTATATAATCTTAAAGACTGCCTTAAATGAAACTATAACTTGCTAATAGAGCGTTAATCTTGAGGAGGTGCTGTAACCATGAAACCAACTTTCAATCCTAACAACCGTAAGCGTAAGAAAGTCCACGGATTCCGTGCACGCATGGCGACTAAAAACGGTCGTAACATTCTTGCTGCTCGTCGTCGTAAAGGCCGCAAAGCCTTGACTGTATAATTTCGAATAAAAATTGCCCGGGGATCCTGTCCTCGGGCAATTTTTTAGTTCGTCACAGAAACGTAGCATTTCATCGATTCTCCCTCGTTCAAATGATGCGGATATGATATGATGTTAGTTGACGATTTTTGAAGCGAAGGATGGAGTGAGAATTTTGAAAAAAGAATACCGCCTGCAAAAGAATGAAGAGTTCCAAGCGGTGTTTCGCGAAGGACGCTCCGTGGCCAATCGTCAGTTTGTCGTCTACACGCTCAAAGCGGATCAAGCGCATTTCAGAGTGGGCCTTTCCGTCAGTAAAAAGCTTGGCAATGCTGTGGAACGGAACCGTATGAAACGATTGATGCGTGAGTCGCTTCGCTTGCTCGAACCAAACGTTGCACCAAATGATTATGTCATCATCGCCCGGAAGCCTGCGACTGCATTAACGCAGTCGGAAGTGACCGAGAGTTTGAAACACGTATTCAAACGGTCGAAAGTTTGGCAAAAGCAAGGCCGGTGACCATGACAATCTGAATTTGTTCTCTCATATAATCAGAGTCTTATAAGATTGCCCGATAGACGTGTGCGTTAAAAAAGAATTGATAATGAAAGTGTAGGAGGAATTATGAGCAAAAAGCTAAAATTAGGATTACTCGCTGCCATGACTGCGGTCATCATGCTGATGGCAGGCTGTGTGGATCCGTCTACCATCCAAGCCGAACCAGTTACGGCTGACACAGAAGGTTTCTGGGCGAAGTACTTTGTATGGCCGCTCGCATGGCTTTTGAAGGAAGTTGCTTACTTAGTAGGTGGCCCTTGGCAATACGGGATTTCAATCATCATCGCGACAATCATCGTTCGCTTGTTGATTCTCCCACTCATGATCAAGCAGACGAAGAGTATGGGTGCGATGCAGGTCTTGCAACCAGAAATGCTGAAGCTTCGTGAAAAGTACAGCTCGAAAGACCAAGAAACACAACGTAAACTCCAAGAAGAGATGATGAAACTTTATCAAGAGTATCAAATCAACCCGCTCGCAGGGTGTTTGCCAATCTTGATTCAAATGCCAATTCTCTTCGCGTTCTACGATGCGATTCGTCGTACACCTGAGATTTTTGAGGCGAACTTCTTATGGTTTGACCTCGGTGCTCCGGACCCGACGTTCGTCTTGCCGATCTTAGCGGCAATCTTGACGTTTGCACAACAAAAAATCTCAATGGCGGGTCAAGAACAGAACCCACAATTGAAAATGATGCTCTATATCTTCCCGGTCATGATCTTTATCATGTCAATCAACCTTCCAGCTGCCCTCTCATTGTACTGGGTAGTCGGATATATCATTTCGATCATCGTCACGATGGCAATCATGCTCCCGATGCGTGAGAAGATGAAGGTAGCAGCAGAAGCGAAAATCGCTGCAAAAGAAGCAGAGCGTGCAGCTCTTGCTGAAGAAGAAAAGAAAAACAAAAAGAAAAAGCGTAAATAATCATTAAGCTGGGTGTCTCATGACACTCAGCTTTTTTTTGTGGGGTTGCGTGTCGATGAGACGGGAATACAGAAAGAAAAAAATAAAAAAAGGAGGTGTAGAAAAATGGAAGCATTCATTCACCGCTTGGAGCGATCGACATTATGGCAAGCTGTCATTTATTTTGTGCTCGGTGTTCTTATTCTGCTGTACCCTCGCTTTTTCTTTGATGTTATGGTGTATGTGATTGCCGGATATTTGGCCATTATGGGTATATGGATGGTTTTTCAAGGCATCTGCAGGCGACAGGAAGGTTTACCACCATCTTTCTTTATGGAGGTCATTTATTTGATATTGGGGGCGGTTGTCTTCTTCTTCGCAGAGACGTTAGCGAGCCTTCTTCCGATTTTAATCGGAGCACTGTTTTTATTTGGTGGAATCATTCGCCTGATTCAAGCGCTTGGATACCGTCAATCGATGGCAGGGCGATGGCTCTGGTTTTTGATTAGAAGTATATTGTGGATTGGTGTCGGGATTCTCATGTTGACGAATCCATTTAGCAGTCTGCTCGTCCTGTTTCAACTGTTCGGTGGAATTCTCATCGCTATTGCTGTGCTAGAACTCGTTCTCTATTTCACGATTCGCTCGACGAAACGGCAAACACGTTACTAAAGAACAAGCTGCCCTATTCACAGGGGCGGCTTGTTTCTCGTTGAATCAACTGTTCCATGAACGGTCCGAATACGTTATAACCGGGTAATGTCGAGAAGAACGGTTGCTCCTCTTTGAGTCGCTCGATAGACATGCGGGCGGCCTTTTCGTGCGAAGCGGGGGTCAATTGGTCATAAAACGAATGTAAATCGATTGTTTGTCGCTGTGCCACATCTTTTAAGCCGAGCGATGCCCGTTCAGGTGTGTGGTGGGTGGCTAACACATATGCGAAATGAACCATCCCTTGCCGAAGCATCTCGGTCGCCCAGATGCCGTTACCTCGATTGCGAGATTTCGTATATTGGAAAAAGAACCAAACGGTATCAAACGCATGATCACTCGTCGACACATCATCTAACTGCAAAGAACTTTCATGTGCGGAGAGAAGGTGAGCCGGATCATAGAGCACATGAATCGAGTCTTGGTGATTCAACGAATCTATCGTGACGGTGAACAGGTCGACGTGAAGAAAATCATCGTATACGACAATGAGTTGTGGGGCGACGATGTGAATCTCATCTTTCAACAAGATTGGGCGATACGCAAGGAGGTGCTCGAGACGTCTTGACAGGAAGGATATCTCTTGGTCGGGCTGAACCATTACATAGAGGTCCACATCGGAATGTTCATCTTCTTCTCCTCGACCGAACGAACCTTTCACAAAGACGGCTTGAACCGCTTCGTCCTGCTTAAGTCGTTCGGTGATAACTTGAATCGCTGTCTGTTGTTTCACATTCATACCCTCTCTTCTATGTAAATATATTCCTTTATTTTACGAAAATAATGGGAAGATTCGCAATGACTTTATTGATGGGCGAACGCTTTCGTTCAAGTCGAATATCGTGTATAGTAGGTTCGTTATGCATATGATAGAAGAAGATGTTTAGGTTTGGAGGGAGAAAGATGCTAGAGTTTGACACGATTACAGCGATTTCGACACCGATGGGTGAAGGTGCTATCGGGATTGTCCGATTATCGGGCGATTTGGCGGTCGAAACGGTTAACAATGTGTTTTCTGGAAAAGACTTAACAACAGTCGATTCACATACCATTCATTATGGAACATTGAAACGTCCTGAAACGGGCGAGGTCGTAGATGAAGTCATGGTCAGTATCATGCGCGCGCCAAAGACGTTTACTCGGGAAGATGTCGTCGAGATCAATTGTCACGGAGGCGTCGTGGCGGTCAATCGTGTCCTGGAGCTCATTCTCGATCAATCCGATATCCGCTTAGCAGAACCGGGCGAGTTCACAAAACGCGCTTTTTTGAATGGTCGTATCGATTTATCTCAAGCAGAAGCGGTCATGGACCTGATTCGAGCGAAGACCGATCGGGCGATGAACGTTGCGATGTCTCAAATGGAAGGACGATTATCACGACTCGTTCGTGAGTTACGCCAACAATTACTCGAGACGATTGCGGCAGTCGAGGTCAACATCGACTATCCGGAATATGATGCAGAAGAGATGACACAGGCTATCGTCGAAGAGAAGGCTGGCGAAGTCAAGCACATCCTTGAGCAGTTGCTTGAGACAGCAAAGCAAGGGAAAATCTTACGTGAAGGTTTGGGCACGGCGATCATCGGGCGACCGAACGTCGGAAAGTCCTCACTCATGAATACGCTTGTTCAAGAGACGAAGGCAATTGTCACAGAAATCGCTGGGACGACGCGTGATACGATTGAGGAATACGTCAATGTGAAAGGCGTTCCGCTCAAATTGATCGACACGGCAGGGATTCGGGAAACGGAAGATATCGTGGAACGAATCGGTGTAGAGAAGTCGAGGAAGGCATTGGAAGCTGCGGACTTGGTCCTTCTCGTCTTGAACGGTTATGAAGGATTGACAGTTGAGGATGAGGCGTTGTTTGAAGCGGTCAAAGACATGAATGCCATCATTATCATCAATAAGACGGACTTGCCACAAAACATGGATTCTTCTAAGCTAGAGAAACTAGCGGCAGGACGTCCGATTGTGGCGACGTCGCTCTTACTAGATGAGGGAATCGATGCGCTTGAAGCGGCCATTGCAAACCTCTTCTTCGCAAAAGGCGTCGAGTCGCAGGATATGACATATATCTCGAACGCTCGACACATTCAGTTAATCAAACGAACGATTGGCCAAATTGATGAGGCGCTCGGCAGTGCCGTCATGAATATGCCGATCGATATGGTCCAAATCGATTTACGTCGTGCGTGGGATACGCTCGGTGAAATCAATGGAGATACCGTACAAGAGAGCTTGATTGACCAGCTCTTTTCACAATTTTGTCTTGGGAAATAATAAGGAGGAACGAATATGGCTTATACGGCAGGCGAATTTGACGTCATCGTCATCGGGGCCGGGCACGCAGGGATCGAAGCGGCACTCGCATCGGCTCGAATGGGTGCGAAAACAGCGATGCTGACGATGAACCCGGACATGGTCGGGTTCATGTATTGTAACCCGTCAATCGGTGGACCGGCGAAAGGGATTGTCGTACGTGAAATCGATGCGCTCGGTGGTGAGATGGGTCGTGCGATTGACGCGACATACATTCAAATGAAGATGCTCAACACATCGAAAGGTCCGGCGGTACGTGCGTTACGAGCACAGGCGGACAAATTCCAATACCAAAATCATATGAAGAAAGTGCTAGAAGACGAGCCGAATCTACTTCTTCGTCAGGCACTCGTTGAACGCTTGTTGATTGAGGACGGGGTAGTACGCGGCGTGGTAACGAACACGGGTTCAGAATATCGCGCGAAAGCTGTCATCGTCACAACAGGAACGTTCATGCGTGGTCAAATCATCATCGGTGAATTGGCCTATGAAAGCGGTCCGAACAACCAGATGCCATCGGTCGAGCTGTCGAAGCATCTAGAAGAGCTCGGTCTCGACTTGGTTCGATTCAAAACGGGGACACCACCACGAATCGACGGAAAGACAATCGATTACTCGAAGACGGAGATTCAGCCAGGAGACGAGAATCCATCATTCTTCTCGTACACATCGACGGATTTGAACCCAATCGAACAAATTCCATGCTGGCTCACATACACGAGTGAGCGGACGCATCAGTTGATTGATGAGAACCTCCATCGTTCACCGATGTATTCGGGCGCGATCAAAGGGACGGGACCACGTTATTGCCCATCGATCGAAGATAAGGTCGTTCGATTTAACGATAAACCGCGTCACCAAATCTTCTTGGAGCCAGAAGGTCGCGACACAGAAGAAATTTACGTCCAAGGCTTCTCGACGAGTATGCCAGAAGACGTGCAGCATCAAATGCTTCGGACAATCCCAGGTCTTGAAAACTCAGAGATGATGCGTCCGGGTTATGCGATCGAGTACGATGCGGTCGTACCGACTCAACTTTGGCCAACTCTCGAAACAAAAGCAGTCCCAGGTCTCTTCACAGCGGGACAAATCAATGGGACGAGTGGTTATGAAGAAGCGGCCGGACAAGGCATCATGGCGGGAATCAACGCCGCATGCAAAGTGCTCGGTAAAGACTCTGTCATCTTGGACCGTTCGCAAGCGTATATCGGCGTCTTGATCGATGACCTCGTGACGAAAGGAACGAACGAACCGTATCGTCTACTCACTTCGCGTGCCGAATATCGTCTCTTGTTGCGTCATGACAACGCGGACTTGCGACTTAGCGACATCGGGTATGAGATCGGATTACTTTCAGAAGGTCGTCATGCCCACCTCAACGAGAAGCGTGTAGCGATTGAAAAAGAAGTGAAGCGACTTGCGTCACTTGTCGTTAAATCGACACCTGAAGTCAATGCGATGCTCGAATCACTCGGTGCACACCCGCTCAAAGAAGCGACGCATGCCAACATCTTGTTGAAACGTCCGGAAGTATTTTATGAAGCGCTCATGACGGTCGTTCCATCAACAGAAGAATTGTCGTTTGAAGTGAAAGAGCAAGTTGAGATTCAAGTGAAGTATGAAGGCTATATTTCCAAACAGCTTGAACAAGTCGAGAAGATGCGTCGTATGGAAGAAAAACGAATCCCAGAAAACTTGGATTACGATGCGATCGGTGGTCTCGCGACAGAAGCAAAACAAAAACTAAAACAAGTTCGTCCCCTTTCGATCGGACAAGCGTCACGCATCTCAGGCGTAAACCCGGCAGACGTGTCAATCTTGCTCGTCTACATCGAACAAGGACAATACGCAACGGTGGAGTGAAACGATGAACGAATCTCAATTTATTGAAGCGTTACGAGCTGAAGGGTTTGAATTGAATGAGACACAACTCACTCAGTTCAAACGCTACTTCGAAATGCTTGTCGAATGGAACGAAAAAATGAATTTAACAGCCATCACAGATCAGGAAGAAGTGTATTTGAAACACTTTTATGATTCGCTCAGCGCAGCGTTTCACTTCGATTTCACGAAAGTCGAAACGGTATGTGATGTCGGGGCGGGGGCGGGATTCCCGAGTCTTCCTCTTAAAATTTTATTTCCGCACTTACACGTCACAATCATCGATTCATTGAATAAGCGCATCACGTTCTTAAACGAGTTGGCCCTTGCCCTCGGACTTGAGGGTGTCGCTTTCCATCATGGGCGGGCCGAAGAGTTCGGGAAAAATAAAAAGTTCCGTGAACAGTTTGATGTCGTCACAGCGCGTGCGGTTGCCCGCATGACCGTGTTGGCGGAATACTGTTTACCACTCGCGAAAGTAGGCGGAAGCTTCGTTGCGCTTAAAGCGGCCAAGGTTTCTGACGAGATGGCAGATGCAAAAAACGCTTTAGCTGTTTTAGGCGGAAAAGAAAAATCGACACACCAGTTTCTATTGCCAGGAGAGATGAGTGAGCGTAATATCGTAGTTGTAGATAAACTACGAAAAACGCCCGGGAAATATCCGCGTAAAGCGGGGACGCCGGCGAAAGAGCCACTTATCTGATGATGTCGTTTCACGTGAAACAAAAGCAGATTCCAGTGGTGGAGTCTGCTTATTTTTTTACATAAAAAGGGGTGCCCGACGTTGAAGAATAGATTTGCGAAATTGTTCGGTGTGAATCGAAAAGACGAAGTTGCCGTGACTCAGATTGCGGAAGTTCGAGCGGATGACACGGTACAGGAACTCTCGTTATCACGATTACGTCCCAACCGTTACCAACCACGTAAAGTGTTTGAACCGGCTAAAATTGAAGAACTGGCAACGACGATTTCGGAACACGGGCTGCTTCAACCAATCGTGGTCCGAAAGGCAGACGGGGACTGCTATGAAATCATTGCCGGAGAGCGTCGCTTCCGAGCGGTGAAATCTCTCGGTTGGTCAGCAATCCCGGCAATCGTTCGCGATATGGACGATGATACGACAGCCGCACTCGCCCTGATTGAAAACTTGCAGCGTGAGCAGTTGAGCCCAATCGAAGAGGCAGAAGCATACGATCGTTTACTTGCCTTGAACGGCTTGACTCAAGATGCGCTCGCGAAGAGTTTAGGGAAGAGTCAGTCGACGATTGCCAATAAGTTGCGTTTGTTGAAATTACCTGAGGATGTAAAACAGTCGCTTCGCGATCGTCGGATCAATGAACGACATGCGCGTGCACTGCTACCGTTAAAAGAAGAAGGATTACAACTCCAAGTTCTCGCTGAAGTATTGGAGCAAGACTTCAACGTCAAGGAGACGGAAGAGCGAGTCGCCTTTTTGACAACGCCAATCGAGGAAGAAAAGCGTAAGCCAAAAAAACAACGTCGTCGGACGAAGAGTTTTGCGCGCGACACGCGAATCGCCATTAACACGATTCGTGACTCAATCGATTTGATTGGGAAAACAGGGATTGATGTCCAAACTGAAGAAGTAGACGAAGAGGAATTTGTTGAAATTCGAATTCGCATCCCGAAAGCGCGGCCTCAACAATGAGTCCGTGCTTTTTCATACGATGAAGGAGGTTTGTAGATGGAACGATTAGCCTTAAAATTCATTCGCCCAAACCCGAATCAGCCCCGGAAACAATTTGAGGTGGAAAAACTCGAAGAATTGCGTCAATCGATTGAGCGCTACGGGGTATTACAGCCGATTGTCGTTCGAAAAGCGACTGGATACTATGAAATCATCGCCGGAGAAAGGCGATTTCAGGCTGCGAAACTCGCCGGGCAAGAAGACATTCCCGCTTTAATCGTCACGGCCGACTCGGATCGGGTCATGGAACTAGCTTTGATCGAAAACATACAGCGAGCAGACTTGAACGCGATCGAAGAAGCGGTCGCATATGAACAATTGATGAAGACGCTAGGGCTGACGCAACAACAGTTGGCAGACCGTGTCGGGAAAAGTAGAAGCCACGTGACGAACAGCTTACGTTTGCTTCGCTTACCGAGTGCGGTTCAGCACGCGGTCATGGTCGGAGATTTAACGATGGGTCATGCGCGGGCCATTACAGGTGTGAAGTCGGAACAATTGATGGAACAGATTGCAAAACGCGTCATCACCGAGCATTGGACGGTCCGGCGCCTTGAGCGTTACTTACAAAAAGAGCGGACAGAAAAAAAGACGCTGAAGCAATCGAACGCAGATATCGAAGCGGTCGAAGCCGTGCTTGCAGAGCGTCTTCAAATGGATGTATCGATTCGCCCGCGCAGAAAAGGGGGCGTGTTGGAACTAAAATACTTTTCACAAGACGACCTCGAACAACTTTTGATGTTGCTGTCCCCTCAAGATTTTGATTCGTCCCGTGACTGACGAAGTCGTGTGATGGCGGCCTCTTCATGATGAAGACGTCCGATGCGTGCATCAAAGTCGACGAACCCGTCTGTAATGAAGCATGCGAGTTCATAAACGAGATGAAGGCGGGTATTCTGCAAAATCATCATTTCCATGAACCCGCTCACGTTTACGACGGCTTTTATATTATAAGCGCCTACTGCCGGAAGTTCTTTTTGAACACCCGCGCCAGGGGCAAGTGGCCCTTCTGAGAAAAAGACATACCCGACACTCGACAAACGACCGAGGCAAGCATCAATGGCAATAATGAGCGGCTGATGAAAGCGTGTTTGAATCTCATGCAACGTTTCCACCAAGTTAAGCGCATGTACGGGCTTGGTTAACGTGCCGTAAACGTGTAAATTTCGGATGTGACGTTCTTCCAAGAACGTCCCGACGAGGGGACCGAGAGAATCACCGGTCGAACGGTCCGAACCGATGCAAATAAGGACGATGGGGCGATGGGCTTCATTGGCCAACTGTTCATGAAGCTGGTCTGCAAGCAGTCTGGATCCACTCCGCTCAGTGTGTTCAATGAAGAAGGAGTATGGTTTATGAGGTTTTAAGCGAAACGGCATGAATCTCATCCTCTCTTCTAAGCTGCCTATTCCTAGTTGCGATGGGGGATTAATCTCGTACTAAACCATTCCCAAAAGTGGAAAACATCTAAACTTCTGAATGCAGTGTTTGAGAAAAGTCACGAAATGTGTTTTGATGATTTAGAATCTACGACTTTTGAGGTGAAAAGATGGCTTCGCAAAATACAGAAAAAGATTTAAACACGGTTGCGGATGAAACGATTGATAGCGTGAACCGATTCGTGGAATATTTCAAAGATACGGACATGTGGATTGGGCTTGGGATTAAACTCGCCGGTGTGGCGCTCATTATCCTTGGTTTATACATCGCGACAAGAATCTTGACCACGATGGTGGAACGCGTGTTTACGCTCCGAAAAATAAAAGAAAATGACATTGTCGCACAACGACAGAACGAAACGTTATTGAAACTGGCACAAAATACGATTCGTTATGTCATCGGATTGATCATGGTCCTGACGGTGCTTGGGCAATTCGGTGTAAATATTGCCGGGTTGATTGCTTCGGCCGGTGTGGCAGGTCTCGCTATTTCATTTGGTGCCCAAAGTTTGGTGAAAGACGTCATCACCGGCGCGTTCATCATTTTTGAAAACCAGTATAAAAATGGGGATTACGTCAGCTTGAACCAAGAAGTTGAAGGGATCGTCATCGAAGTCGGCATCCGGACGACAAAGTTAAAAGGATTGAACGGACAAGTATCCATTATTCCGAACGGACAGATCATGCAAGTGACGAACTACTCACTTGAAAACAGTGTGGCGGTCGTCGATGTTGGTGTTGCTTATGAAGAAGACATGGAACGCGTTGAATCGGCGATTAAAGAAATCGCAAAAGAAGTTGAGGCAAAATATCATGACCTCTTCATCGAACCGATTACCCTCGCTGGCGTGCAATCGCTCGGGGCTTCAGAGGTCGTCTATCGCTTGATGGCAGAAGTACCACCGACCCAACATTTCACAGCCGGCCGGATTCTGCATAAAGAATTGAAAGCCGGATTCGACAAACGCAATATTGAAATTCCGTACCCACGTACGGTTATGTTACCCCCTAACCCGACTCCTAAAGGAGGAGAAGTAGAAAATGCACAGTAAAACTTATGCGTTGAACGATATTGTGGAAATGAAAAAACCACATGCCTGCAAGACGAATCGCTGGCAAATCACACGTGTAGGGATGGACATTCGCATCAAATGTCAAGGTTGTGGAGCAAGTGTGCTCATGCAACGCCGGGACTTTGATAAGCGATTCAAGAAAGTGCTTGAGCAAGGCAACGCCGCGGAATAAGCGGCGTTTTTCTTTAGGTTATGAACGTGAGTTGCGGTTTAATCGTGGACTATCTATAATTGTGAAGGATGTGACGGTGTGGTGTACTGAATGTACCCACTCCACAGACGGTTTAACATTTCCCGGGAAACACCGGATGAGGAGGAACTATTAGTGGGATTAACAGCAGGAATTGTCGGATTGCCAAACGTCGGGAAATCGACATTGTTTAATGCGATTACACAAGCAGGAGTCGAAGCGGCTAACTATCCGTTCGCGACGATCGACCCGAATGTCGGCGTCGTAGAAGTACCAGATGCACGCCTTGATCGATTGACAGAACTCGTCAAACCAAAAAAGACGGTTCCAACAGCGTTTGAATTTACAGATATCGCCGGAATCGTTAAAGGGGCTTCAAAAGGTGAAGGACTCGGAAACAAGTTCTTAGCGAATATTCGCGAAGTCGATGCAATCTGCCAAGTCGTTCGTTGTTTTGAAGATGAGAACATCACGCACGTCGCGGGTCGTGTCTCACCAATAGACGACATTACGACAATTAACCTTGAATTGATTTTAGCCGACCTCGAGTTAGTTGAAAAACGGATCACACGTGTTCAAAAAATGGTCAAATCAAAAGATAAAGGTGCCGCACAAGAACTTGAGGCACTTGAAATCGTGCAAGCCGTCTTAGAAGAAGAACGTCCTGCCCGTGTCGCAGAGCTCACGGATGACCAATTGGCAATCGTGAAGCACTTCCAACTATTGACGATGAAACCGATGTTGTACGTGGCAAACGTCAGTGAAGAAGAAGTAGCGGATGCGGATGCAAACGAACATGTTCAAGCCGTCCGTGATCACGCGACAACAGAAGGGGCGCAAGTGATTGTCATCTGTGCACGCATCGAAGAAGAAATTTCAGAACTCGAACCTGAAGAACGTCTTGAGTTCTTACAAGATCTCGGCATCGAAGAGTCTGGACTCGATCAATTGATTCGTGCGGCTTATTCGACACTCGGTCTTGCAACGTACTTCACTGCAGGTGAAAAAGAAGTTCGTGCTTGGACGTTCAAACAAGGGATGAAAGCACCACAGTGTGCTGGTGTCATCCACTCAGACTTCGAACGGGGCTTTATTCGTGCCGAAGTCGTCTCATATGACGATCTTTCAACGGCTGGCAATATGACGATGGTAAAAGAACAAGGGAAACTTCGTTCTGAAGGAAAAGAATACGTCTTCCAAGACGGCGATGTTGTCACATTCCGTTTCAACGTATAAGTTGATTTTCGGAAACGTATTGTAAAAGTTAAGTAAGTTTGATAGTATATTATGACGTGAGTAAAACAATTGTTTGCTCCTTGCTCCTGCAATTGGTAGGGGCCGCTAGTCCAAGAGGAGGTGAAAGATAATGCGTAAATACGAACTTCTTTACATTATCCGTCCATCAGTTGATGAGGAAGCGAAGAAAGCTTTAATCGAACGCTTCAACAACGTCATCACTGAAAACGGTGGTACTGTTGAAAAAACAACAGACATGGGTAAACGTCGTCTCGCTTATGAAATCAACAAGATGCGTGAAGGACACTACGTTCTTCTTAACATCGTTGCTGAACCTAAAGCGATCCAAGAAACAGAGCGTCTCATGAAGATCTCTGACGACGTTGTCCGTCAAATGACAACAAAAGACGAGCGTTAATCCTTAACGTTTCGTATCGTGAAAGGGGATCTTGGAGATGATTAACCGAGTTGTGTTAGTTGGTCGATTGACTCGCGATCCGGAAATGCGTTATACGCAGAGCGGAATCGCCGTAACACGCTTTACTCTCGCTTGCGATCGTCCATTTGCTGGGCAGGATGGGAAGCGCGAGACGGACTTTATTGATTGTGTCGTTTGGCGCAAACAAGCAGAGAACGTAGCACAATACTTGAAAAAGGGCAGCATGGCCGGCGTTGACGGTCGCCTTCAAATCAGTAGTTACGAAGGACAAGATGGCCAACGTCGTTACCGGGCAGAAGTAGTCGCCGACAGCGTACGCTTCCTTGAACCACGCGGAGCTTCAGGGCAACGTGAGCAAGCACCATCTGGAGATGTCTTCAGTGGTGGTGAGTCAAGTGGATCAGGATGGGGCGCAGGAGCTGCTTCGACTTCATCTCAGTCCTCAAACCAGTCTTCAAATAAAGGTTTTGATGCAGATCCGTTCTCGGGTGGCAACAAAATTGACTTGTCAGATGATGATTTGCCATTCTAATCATCGTTGACATGAAAAACTAACTTATAAAGGAGGTCTTCACATGGCACGTCGTCCAGGAGGTCGTCGTCGTCGTAAAGTATGTTTCTTTACGTCGAACAACATCACTCATATCGATTATAAAGACGTAGAATTACTCAAACGCTTCGTTTCAGAGCGTGGTAAAATTCTTCCACGTCGTGTGACTGGTACTTCAGCGAAATACCAACGTCCACTTACTGTCGCTATCAAGCGTTCACGTCAAATGGCTTTGCTTCCATACGTTGCAGAGTAATGTTTGACGAACGACTTATCCTTTTGGATAAGTCGTTTTTTTGTATTTCATCTCGTCTGTAAGTGTGTAAGTGAAACCAACGAATATGGTATGATAGAGCAGAAACCTTTACGATTCTATGGGTGAACATTACTCATTTTAGGAGGCATACATGCACAGTGGTGAAGCATTAACATCCGTGAAGAACCAATACGCACGGCACATGGTTCCATATGTGATTGGAGTCCTTGTCTCGTTAGGATTGGCGTTCTACAATATTGTGGCGGCAATCACCCTGTTTATGGGCACGCTGATTTTCTTCATCTATCAGCAAGTAACAATGCGACGGGAGCGTAAAAATTGGGAACAGTATGTCCTCTCACTCTCTCATCAAATCGAAGAGGTCGGGAAAGAAGCGTTGACGACGATGCCGATTGGAATTTTAGTCTTTGATCAAGACCGGCGCATCAGTTGGTTTAACGAACAATCGCGATTGATCTTCGAACTCGATATGGCGATTGGAGTCCCGCTCGACGCGCTCCATTCTGCATTCGCTGAATTGATTGAAGAGGAAGAGGATGAAGCCACGATTGAAGTAGGCGATCGTGTCTACCGCGTCTACTACAATCAAATACATCAAACCCTTTATTTATTTGACATGACCGAGGAAGCAGAAATTGAGCAAAAGTATGTGCAATCGCAAACAGTCATTGGTATTTTGTACTTGGATAACTATGATGAGATGTCGACTGCGGTGGATGAACAAGTGCGTAGTGAGATCAATCGTCGTGTGACGGTACTTCTCAATCAATGGGCACAGCAGCATCACATCTACATGCGCCGTACAGCGGCGGATCGCTTTTTCCTCGTTATGAACGAGCGAACGTTATCTGAACTTGAAAACAACAGATTCTCAATTTTAGATGAAGTACGTGAAGCGACGAAAGAGCAGAGGATCCCGCTGACGTTATCGATCGGGATTGGATGTGGAGAGACAATGCTAACGGAGCTCGGCAACTTATCTCAGTCAAGTCTAGACCTCGGACTTGGTCGTGGTGGTGACCAGGCTGTTGTCAAACGTCATAACGGAAAAGTACGTTTCTTCGGGGGGAAGACAAACCCGACCGAAAAGCGGACGCGCGTCCGGGCACGTGTCATCTCGAACTCGATGCGTGACTTGATTCGAGAATCGAGTCGTGTTCTCATAATGGGGCATAAGAATCCAGATATGGACTCGCTCGGGGCGTCCATCGGGATTATGAAATTGGCTGAGTTTGTCGGACGTGAGGCGTATGTCGTGATTCCGTCTGGCGAAACGAGTATCGGAATTCAGCGCCTCGTCCAAGAAGTAGAGAACGATGACGCGTTGTATAGCCAGTTCCTAACCGAATATGAAGCACAACCCCTCATTGATGAGCAGACGCTTCTCGTCGTCGTCGATACACACCGTCCATCGCTCGTCATTTCAAAAGATATTCTCTACCGAGCGGAACGAGTCGTCGTCATCGACCATCACCGTCGCGGGGAAGAGTTTATCGAAGATCCGGTACTCGTTTATATGGAGCCATATGCGTCATCAACGTGTGAACTTGTCACGGAGCTGATTGAGTATCAGGCGGGAAGCCGCAAGCTTTCCATTTTGGAAGCGACATCGCTTCTTGCAGGAATCATGGTCGACACGAAAGGATTTACGCTCCGAACAGGCTCACGTACGTTTGACGCGGCATCTTTCTTACGAATTCAAGGGGCGGATACGGTTCTCGTACAGCATTTTATGCGACAGGACCTCGATGCTTATATCGAGCAGTCTCAGATTTTGAGAAACACCGAAATTTATGCAGGCGGCATGGCGATTGCGGTCGCTTCTGACGATGAGGCGCATCATCAAGTGTTGGTTGCCCAATCGGCAGACCAACTGTTAAATATGGAAGGCGTGAAAGCATCATTCGTCATCGCGATTTTACCGGATGGACGAACAGGTATTAGCGCAAGATCCCTCGGTGACGTCAATGTTCAAGTCATCATGGAAATGCTTGATGGTGGTGGACATTTGACGAATGCGGCGACGCAGCTCGAAGTGAGTCGCGAACAAGCGAATGCCATGTTGAAAGAGGCAATCGATCATTATGTAACAGATGAAACTGAAGGAGAGGAATTAGAATGAAAGTCATTTTGAAAGTAGATGTAAAAGGGCAAGGAAAAGCTGGAGAAGTGAAAAATGTGGCAGACGCTTACGCGAAAAATGTCTTGTTCAAGAAAAATTTGGCGGTAGAAGCGACACCTGGGAACCTAAAAGCGTTCGCAGCGAAAGAACGTCGTGCCGAAGAGGCCGCAGAAGAAGAGTTGAACGAAGCGAAACAACTAAAAGAGAAGCTTGAAAAAGAGACGATCGCCGTCACGACGAAAGCAGGGGAAGGCGGTCGCGTGTTCGGGTCAGTCACAAGCAAACAAATCGCGGATGCCCTTAAAACAATGGGCTATAAGATTGATAAGCGTAAAATTGAACTCGAGCACCCAATCAAGGCGCTCGGCTTCACGAAAGTGCCTGTGAAGTTGCACCATGACGTCGTCGCGACGTTGAATGTACATGTACAAGAAGCTTGAAGGTGAGGTAGAGACGGATGAGTGATGCGATTCAAGTCAATACACCACCACATAGCGTGGAAGCGGAGCAAGCCGTCTTAGGGGCAATCATCCTCGATTCGGATCGGTTGATCACGGCCTCAGAACGTGTCGACCCGGACGACTTTTATCGTGTCAGCCACCAACGCATCTTTGAAGCGATGTTAAAGATCAATGACCGGGGCGAACTCGTCGACTTAGTCACGCTCAGTTCAGAGTTACAGGCTCAAGGCATTCTAGACGAAATCGGCGGTCTCAACTATTTGGCAGAAGTCGCTGAATCTGTACCGGCCATTGGAAACATCGGCTATTACTTGAACGTCGTCGACCAAAAAGCGGCGCTCCGTCGTTTAATCCGAACGGCGACCAATATCGTGTCAGACGGTTATGAACGCCAAGATGAGGTCGATTCCGTGCTGTCAGATGCCGAACGGAATATTTTAAAAGTATCACAGCGAAAAGGACAATCGAGTTTCCATCCAATCGGGTCGGTTCTCTCGGATGCATATTCAACGATTGAAAAACTACATCAGTCGAGTGGTGAAATCACTGGAATTGCAACGGGCTTCACCGATTTGGATAAGATGACGGCCGGTTTCCAGCGAAACGATTTGATTATCGTGGCCGCTCGTCCATCTGTCGGGAAAACCGCGTTCGCTTTGAACATCTCGCAAAACGTTGCCGTCCGTACGGGCGAGAACGTCGCCATCTTCAGTTTGGAGATGGGTGCCGAGCAACTCGTTATGCGTATGTTGTGTGCGGAAGGGAATATCGATGCCCAGCGTCTCCGGACCGGTCGTCTCGAAGCAGAAGACTGGGGCCGTCTGTCACTCGCAATGTCGTCGCTTTCGCAAGCAGGCATCTACATCGACGATACGCCGGGTCTCCGTGTCAACGAGATTCGAGCGAAGTGTCGTCGTTTGAAACAGGAGTACGGCCTCGGGATGATTATGATTGACTACTTGCAGCTCATCGTCGGGAACGGGAAACCGGGCGAGAACCGCCAACAAGAAGTATCGGAGATCTCGCGTACGCTCAAAGCGATTGCGCGGGAACTGCAAGTACCGGTTATCGCCTTGTCACAGCTCTCGCGTGGCGTAGAGAGTCGTCAAGACAAGCGACCGATGATGTCGGATATCCGGGAATCGGGAGCGATCGAGCAGGATGCCGATATCGTCGCCTTCCTTTATCGTGATGACTATTACGATAAAGAGAGTGAAGACGCCAATACGATTGAGATCATCATTGCGAAACAACGTAACGGTCCGACCGGTACGGTCAAGCTCTCCTTCCGGAAAGAGTATAACAAGTTCGTCAATATGGAGACACAAGCCTTCGCACCACCGATGTAACGTCGGTGGTGTCTTTGTTTAAAAATAACGAACGAATAGTTACATCTTATATAAAACGTTCGGCATTAGATTGACTTTCTTACTTTTCAAGTGTACACTTACGGATGGTTTGAACAGAACGTTGATTAATAAGGAGGATTCATTATGTCATCAGTAGTCGTAGTGGGAACGCAGTGGGGCGATGAAGGGAAAGGAAAGATCACCGATTTCTTATCGAAACAAGCCGAAGTCGTCGCGCGTTATCAAGGGGGAGACAACGCTGGTCACACGATCGTCTTCAATGATACGAAATATAAACTTCACCTCATTCCGTCTGGGATCTTCTATTCGGACAAAACGTGTGTCATCGGAAACGGAATGGTCGTCAACCCGAAATCACTCGTGACCGAACTCGCTTACTTACATGAGCGCGGTGTGAGCACGGATAACCTTCGGATCTCGAACCGGGCGCACATCATCTTGCCGTATCACCAGCTTCAAGACCGTCTAGAGGAAGACGCAAAAGGTGACGCAAAAGTCGGTACGACGCTCAAAGGAATCGGTCCGGCATACATGGATAAGGCGGCACGTATCGGGCTTCGCATCGCTGACCTTCTTGATAAAGAAGTGTTTGCGGAGAAACTAAAGACCGTGCTTGAGTTGAAGAACCGCATGTTCGTGAAAATGTATGAGGTCGACCCGATCGAGTTTGATGATATCTTTGAAGAGTACTATGCGTATGGCCAACAGTTCGCTAAATACGTGTGTGATACATCGGTCGTCTTAAACGATGCACTCGACGAAGAAAAGAAAGTTCTCTTTGAAGGGGCACAAGGGGTCCTTCTCGATATCGACCACGGAACGTACCCGTTCGTCACATCGTCGAACGCCGCGTCAGGTGGCGTATCGAGCGGTGCCGGAATCGGACCATCGAAGATTCATCACGTGGTCGGTGTCTGTAAAGCATACACGTCACGTGTCGGTGACGGTCCGTTCCCGACAGAACTTGACGATGAGATCGGCCATACGATCCGTGAAGTCGGTAAAGAGTACGGGACAACAACAGGTCGTCCCCGTCGTGTCGGCTGGTTCGACTCGGTTGTCGTACGTCACTCACGTCGTGTCAGTGGAATCACAGATCTTTGCCTCAACTCCATCGATGTATTGACAGGTCTTGAGACGCTCAAGATTTGCACATCGTATGAGTACGAAGGGAAGCATCTTGATGAGTACCCGCCGAACTTCCGCGTCCTCGAGAAGTGTGTACCAGTATACGAAGAACTTCCGGGTTGGACAGAAGACATCACGGGTGTCCGCAACTTCGATGACCTTCCGAAGAATGCACAGCGCTACGTTCGTCGTATCGAAGAATTGACAGGGATTGAGTTGCTGACGTTCTCGGTCGGACCGGCTCGTGAACAGACGGTCATCTTGCGTGATATTTACGAAGCATAAGAAAGGGAGCCATCGGGCTCTCTTTTTCATTTCCACGGAAATGGACCAAGCTTTCTAAGCTGTATAAAAAGAGTTACAATGTAGGCATGTACGTTTAATGATAAGAGGAGGACTCACTGAATGGATCGTACGATTTTAGTGGTAGATGACGAACAACCAATCGCAGATATATTGAAGTTTAAACTTGAAAAAGAAGGTTACCAGGTGCATGTCGCTTATGACGGCGAAGAAGCCCTCGTAAAAGTAGAGGAGATTCAACCGGACCTCATCTTACTCGACATCATGCTTCCGCTCAAAGACGGCATGGAAGTATGTCGTGAGGTACGGAAGAAGTATGATATGCCGATCATCATGTTGACGGCGAAAGACTCCGAGATCGATAAAGTACTCGGGTTAGAGCTCGGAGCGGATGACTACGTCACGAAACCGTTCAGCTCACGTGAACTGTTGGCTCGTGTCAAAGCGAATATGCGACGTCACGCGACGGCGCCGGCGCCAGAAGCGAAAGGGGCGAATGCGAACGATATCGCGATCGGCGACTTGACGATTCATCCGGATTCGTACATGGTGACGAAACGGGAAGAGAAAATCGAATTGACGCATCGCGAGTTCGAATTAATTCATTACCTCGCGCAAAACATTGGACAAGTGATGACGCGTGAACACTTGCTCCAAACGGTATGGGGCTATGATTACTTCGGTGACGTACGTACCGTGGATGTTACAGTACGCCGTCTTCGCGAAAAAGTAGAGGATAACCCATCGACGCCGACGTACATCATTACGCGTCGTGGCGTCGGATATTATTTGAAGGCAGGAGAAGAAGACTAAACGATGAAACGGACGAACTTCTTTAAATCAATCCAGTGGAAGCTCGTCGTCATCTATGCGCTGCTCATTCTCGTTGCGATGCAAGTCATCGGCGTGTACTTTGTACGTTCTTTGGAACGACAATACATCAACAACTTCTCGCAGTCACTCGTCGACCGGGCGAACCTACTGAGCTATAACGTCAGTGAGGGAATCGCAGCGAACGAGAGTGACTCGACTACTGACCAGCAGTTGAACCAGTTATTGGATCAGCTGCTGTCTGAATTTACAGAGAGCACGACGCTAGCTGACGACATTCGGGAAGTCCAAATCATCGACACGAACAGTGTCGTGCGGGCGACCTCGAATCAAAATAATCAAAGTCTCGTCGGACAACGGACGGCGAGTACGTTTATCCAGAAGTCATTCGCGACAGGCGGGGCGCAGGAGACGCTCGTCTATGAGGATTCGAATGACCGAATGCGCGTCGTCGCCGTTCCGATTAAATCGGAAGTGGATGGGACGACGACCGGGATGATTTATATCGAGGCATCGATGAAATCCATCTACAACCAGATGGAACAAGTGACACGTATCCTCGCAACGGGGACGTTGATTGCACTCATCATCACCTCGTTCCTTGGTATTCTCTTATCGCGCACCATCACGCGACCGATTGCCGACATGCGCAGGCAGGCCGTAGAGATGCGGAAAGGGAACTTCTCGCGGAAAGTTAAAGTGTACTCGGATGACGAGGTCGGTCAACTCGCGTATGCGTTCAACGAATTGACAGACGAATTGATGGAAGCAAATGCGACGACGGAAGCGGAACGACGTCGCTTGACGAGTGTCCTTGAGAACATGTCGGACGGGGTGGTCGCGACCGACCGCTCGTTACGCGTCATCTTGATGAACGACCAAGCGCGCGACATGATCGGGGTTGCGGAGGAAGAGGCGATGGGGACGAATTTACAAAGTCTCCTCGCGTTCGAAGAGGAAATCGTTATTCCAGAAGACGGGACGATGCCGACGAAGCTGATTGACCTCAGTACGGATGAAGAATTGTTCCTCGTCCGTGCCTACTTCTCACCGATTCAAAAGCACAGCGGACCGATCACAGGTCTCATCGTCGTCTTGCATGATGTCACGGAACAAGAACAAGTCGAACAGGACCGCCGTGAATTCGTGGCGAACGTCAGTCACGAGTTGCGTACACCGCTCACGACAATGCGCAGCTATTTGGAAGTCCTCGCGGAAGGCGCTTATCAAGACGATGAGTTGGCGCCACGCTTCTTAGAGACGACACAAAACGAGACGGAGCGGATGATTCGCCTCGTCAACGACTTGTTGCAACTCTCGAAGATGGACAGTAAAGAATACAAGATGCAGAAAGTGAAGTTCGACTTCGTGCAATTCTTTAACGACATCATCGACCGTCACGAGATGACGAAAGGAGAGGCGATTCAATTCCGTCGCAAACTGATGAAGCGTCGTGTCTACGTGCATGCCGACCAAGATAAGATGACCCAAGTCATCGACAACATCATCACGAACGCCATCAAGTTCTCACCAGAAGGCGGGACGATCACGTTCCGGACGATGCTTCGGGCGAAGCGCCTCGTTATCGGGATCAAGGATGAAGGGGTCGGGATTCCGAAGTCGAACTTGAAGAAAATTTTTGAGCGCTTCTACCGTGTCGATAAGGCACGGGCGCGTAACATCGGTGGAACCGGACTCGGTCTATCGATTGCCAAAGAAGTCGTATCCGCTCACGGGGGCGACATCTGGGCAGAGAGTGAGTTTGGCCGCGGTACGACGATTTACTTCACCATCCCGTTCGATACGATTGTGGAGGTGAATGATTGATGAAACGGTTTACGATTGCAAAGCCGGAACTGTGGAAGTCGTTCATTTTGCTCACGTTAATCGTCACGTCGATTGTTCAAACCATCATCTTGTGGGATTACCATCCCACGTATCAGGCCGTCCAATCGGAGACGCAGCTCACGACGGTGGACGAGTCCCTGCAGCGCCGAGCGAATCAGGTCATCATCCCGACTCAAGCGGTCGTACATGACAACAATGCCGTCTTCGCTTCGAAGAATACGCCGAAGCAACTGATGCGCGTCATTCGGGATTCGTTTGAAGCGAGTGAGTTCAAACCACTCGCCGTGAAAAATGTCCCGAGCTTCTATACGGATATCAACGAGGGACTCGAGTTGATCTTACCGGAGGCCTACTATGCGGATACGCTCAGCTACATGTTGCCGGGAACGTATAGTTTGTCTGGGAAAATTCCACAACGGATCCTCATCTATATGGACGAAAATGCGTTCAACATTCGCACCATCATGAGCGACCAATCGATTTGGGAAGGAAAGTTGACGAAAGTCGGAAACGGCGATGTGAACAGTATCTTCTTGAAAAATTCGAGTCGAACGATGAAGCGGGTGACGTACACCGATGAGCGGGTGAATTACATTCCGGTCATTGGACCTGAGATGAATGAGTTGTTTGCTTACGACGTATCATCGATTCAAATCGATACCCGTCTTGACTGGATGCGGGACACGTTCTTCCCGGGCGACCCGAATGTTCAGGAGGTCGACCCGGCAAGTTCGATTGGAGCCTTGACGAATGGTGTCAGCGTTGGGGAATATGATGCGACCCTGAACGCCAGTCGTTACCGAAACTTGTCTCGGAACAGTACAGAACGTGACACGGCACTCGGATTAGATTCGATTGTAGAATTCGTGAACTTCCACGGTGGATGGGTCGATGAAGCTTCTGAGAATCAAGGGCTCTCACTTCGCTTTGATGCCATCACACCTGCAAATAAAGGTTTTGAAACGACTGTGTTCCGTTTTCATGTGAAAGGGTATCCGGTCTTTAGTCAGCGCGAGGCATTTATCAACAACGATGCCATCGACTTATCCACATTACGTGTGGAAAACGACGGGGCACAGGTCCGGTCGATCACACGTCACCACTTGGAAATCGATCGGCTGATCACGGTCGGTACGACACAGTTGGCTAATGCGAACGAGGTGCTCAGTACCCTCATCAACTCCGGACGGTTTGAGAACGTAACGGAGATTCGAATCGGTTATGAAATCGAATATAACGAAGATACGAGCCGCTACGTGACGTTTTCACCGAACTGGTTCGTGCGTGAGGCGGGCCGTTGGGTCCCATACAATCAAGGAGACGATTGGACAGAAAGGATGATGTATCGTGGATTGGAGTAAAGCGAAAACGATTTTAATCTTCGCCTTCCTCGCCTTGAACATCTATCTATTGTTCCAATTGTTGACGGAAACATGGGCGACCGAAGTCGTGACGAATGACAACACCTCGATCACGCAGATTTTAGACCAGCGGAATGTCGATCCGGCAAAATTGCCACGGATGGGTCGGGATATCGGCTATTTGACGGGTTCGTCTGAAGAAATGTCGGCTGCGATGATCACCAAAAATCGGGAGGCACAACTCGCGACGACGCTCGACAACATGCAACTCGAAGTCGAGTTGAAGCAACCCGTCTTGCTCGATGCGAAGGATTTGCGGACGACCGCCTCGACGTTTGTAGCGGAATATGTCCCGTTTGGAAACGAGTACGCCTACTGGCGCTACGATGAAAAAACGAGACAGATTGCTTTCGTGCAAACATTCGAGGATAACAAGATTTTTTCAGCACCTGAAGTCGAGGGGGATACGGAAATGTACATCGGTCCGTCCCTCATCCTCATTCAGTTGAACGAGTCGTTCGAAGTGACGGATTATAAGCAGCGTCATTTAAAAGACCTCTCGTCAAAAACGCAAGACGACCTCGTGTTGACGGCCAGTGAAGCCATCTCACAACTCGCGTCTCGGAAGTACTTCCAACCGAACCAGGAGATGCGGGCCATCAATACCGGGTTTTACAGTTTACCGCTCGACAGCTCAGGCAGTTTGATTATCATGCCACCGCTTTGGTCGATTGGGATTGATGATCAAGTCTACTTCGTCAATGCGATCGATGGAACGGTCGAGCACGTGGAGTTTGAAACGAAAGAATGAAAGGAGTGATTGCGTGACTTTACAGTATAGTGTGTTAGCGAGCGGGTCGACCGGAAACGCCCTCTATATCGAGACGGAACGGACGAAGCTGCTCGTCGATGCCGGTTTGACCGGAAAAGCGATGCAACAGCGCATCGAAGCCATCGGTCGGTCGTTTGACGGAATCGACGCACTGCTCGTCACCCATGAGCACTCCGACCATATTAAAGGTGTCGGGATATTAGCACGAAAGTATAACTTACCGATTTATGCGAATGCGAAGACATGGGCAGCGATGGAATCACTGATTGGAAAGATTGATCCTGCCTTGAAGTTTCAAATCGAAGTCGGAGACGTGAAACAGTTCGGGGATATCGAAATCGAGACGTTCAACGTGAGCCATGATGCGGCAGACCCGATGTTTTATCAGTTTGCGCATGACGGGAAACGATTGGCCCATATCACCGATACGGGATATGTTTCGGACCGGATGAAAGGGGTCATCCGTGGAGCGGACGACTTCATCTTTGAGTCGAACCATGACGTCTCGATGTTGCAGATGGGGCGTTATCCATGGAGTGTCAAACGACGAATCCTCGGCGACTATGGCCACGTCTCGAACGAGGATGCAGCCATCGCGATGAGTGAGGTCATCGGCGACAGTACGAAACGGATTTATTTGGCCCACTTAAGCAAGGACAACAACATGAAGGAGCTCGCGCAGATGAGCGTCTCGCAAACACTCGGCATGCGAGATGTCGACTTAGGTCGAATCAAATTGTGCGACACGGACCCGACAATCCCCACTTCACTCGTTTCTTTATAAGGAAACTTGGGAAAAGACAGTTATCACACTGTCTTGAAGGGGGGACGCGTCGTGAACGAAGAGAGACACCATGAGTATGAACCTCAAGACGTCGAACCTGAAGTACACGAAGCAACAGAAGAGAAATCGACGTATCCGTCTCGGAGCGAATGGCGACCGAAGCAAGAGGAGCACGTACGCCATAAGCCGAGACCAAATATAAAACCGTTGTTACTCGGAGGGGTTGGCGGATTCTTAGGAGCGGCTTTGTTTTTTGTCATTGTGATGCTCTGGGATTCGCCGACCTCTCGTTTTGTGACGAATGAACTGACGCGGACCGAACAGGCCGTCACCGTCACCGAATCGGACGTGACGACGGCTGTCCTTGGGGCGAAGACGTCCGTCGTCAGCATCACCAATATCCAGCGTGCGTTCACCTCGGACTCGCAATGGGAGGCGGGTGCCGGCTCTGGTGTCATCTATAAAGTAGAAGGAAACACGGCCTATATCGTCACGAACTTCCACGTCATCGAAGAAGCGGACGAGGTCAACATCACCTTTTCCGATGGTCAAATCGCATCGGCAACCATTTTAGGCGAAGACCCGCTCAACGATTTGGCTGTCGCTGAGGTCGAGTTGCCGAAAAATATTGATGTGGAGCCGATTGTTCTCGGTGACTCCACCGTTCTCCAAGCTGGCGAGACCGTCATGGCCATCGGAAATCCGCTTGGTGTCTTCTCAAACTCGGTTACGCGTGGTATCGTCAGTGGTGTCGAGCGGACGGTGCCGGTCGATACGAACAGCGACGGCTTGATGGATTATAACGCGGAAGTCATTCAAACGGATGCGGCCATCAACCCGGGAAATTCGGGTGGTGCCTTGATCAACATTCGTGGAGAGCTTGTCGGAATCAATTCGATGAAAATCGCCGAGGCGAGCGTAGAAGGGGTCGGATTCTCCATTCCCGTCAACGTGGCCCTACCGGTCATTGACATGTTAGAACGCGACGGTAAGGTAACACGGGCTCAGCTCGGGGTCACGATTCAGGAAGTCATCGCCGTACCTGGTAACATCCGGGAAGAGTACGGGATTTCATTCGACCAGGAAGACGGTGTCTTCGTCGAAGAGGTGACACCGGGTAGTCCGGCCGAAGAAGCAGGACTTCGGGTCGGGGATGTGATCACAAAAATCGGAGACCGGGAGATCAAACGATACGTCGATTTACGTGATGCGTTGTATCGTGACGCAACGGTCGGTGATACAATCTCCATTGAGTATTTACGTCGAGGGGAAGCAAGAGAAACTGAGGCGACATTAACTGAAGCAACATAAAGAAGCGGCGACGCTTCTTTTTTAAGGAGGAAAAACTGTGGAAAAAAAAGTATGCAAGGAACATGTTGAAATCGCTTTAGACATCATTGTGGATGAGACGGGGGAGTACCCGTTACTAGAGGAATTATCCACAAGTGGACAAGTGGCATGTGAGTTCTGTGATGCCGATGCAACATATGTTGTGTCAAGCAAAAACTAATTATCAACATGTGGATTTGTGGATAACTCTGTGGATAACCCTATGGATAACTCCAAAAAAACTGTGGAAAAAGGAAGAATTGGATGAATATTTCAATTATCACGGTCGGCAAACTGAAAGAAAAATATTTAAAACAAGGAATTGCCGAGTACACAAAGCGGCTTTCTGCCTATGCAAAAGTGCAGGAAATCGAGGTGTCAGACGAAAAAGCACCTGAGCATTTGAGTGAGGCAGATATGTTACTAGTAAAACAAAAGGAAGGCGAGCGCATTTTGGCGAAAATATCCCCAGATACGCACGTCATCGTCTTGGCGATTCAAGGAAAGCAGCGAACGAGTGAAGAGTTCGCCCGTGAACTCGATCAACTCGCAACGTACGGAAAAAGTAAAATCGCCTTCGTCATCGGGGGCTCGCTTGGTTTGTCGGACGATGTGATGAAGCGAGCGAACGATACGATTTCGTTCTCGAAGATGACGTTCCCCCATCAACTCATGAAGCTCGTGTTGTGTGAACAGATTTATCGGGCGTATCGAATCAATCGGAATGAACCGTACCATAAGTAAATGAGGTTTTTATTTCTCTGAAATTCAAAAAAAAATACTTGGTAAAAGTTATTGACACATATTTTTTATATGTATATGATGTATTAAAGTCAATAAATTTTGACTTGGTATAAAAAATTGAATTAAGGAGGAATTTTTTTGCATGACATAAATTTTGTTGCATTACGAATCAATATTGAAAAATTACTTGAAGAGAAAAAGATTAATCAAAGTGATCTATCTCTAGATAGTAGTATTGTAAGCAAAATACTAAATGGAAAAAGATCTCCCACTAGTCAGCATTTAAGAATATTAGCTCAAGATTTAGAAGTCAGTGTGGCTGAATTAACTGATACTAAAGAATTTGAACGTTTTAACAGGTATTTGAATGAACATGAAAATCTTTATGCAATGTATCATAGTGATGGACAAAAATTGATGCGTTCATCTAGTAGGGATATCATTGAAGCTTTAGGAGAAGAAGGACTAAGGTCCTTAGTCTTTAATGTTCTTTGCGGTGGAAATGTTCGTGACATTACAGAATTTATGACTAGAACTAGACTTATAATTTCAAATGCTGGGATTTTTAAGTTGTTATGTGACTTAGAACACGAAGAAAATACTACAGACAACTATTTAGACTTTTTAGGTAAATCGTTGCAATTATCAAGTAATGATAATCATCGTTTACTACCCTTGTGGCTCATGGGCTTAACGAAGAAAGGTCTGGATAATATTGTTAGAGGACGTGAAAATTTAAATGACTACATTAACAAACTAACAAATACACTAGAAGAAGTAGTTCCGTTATTGGAACATAATTTTGGTAAAATTGAAGGCTCTATTTCAGTTAATGGAAAAGAGATAAATGTGGATTGGGAATTTCTAAATAATCTTTTTACAGCAATTGGAGCTCAAACTTTAACTGTAAGAGGGTCATCAAAGTCAATGAGTGGAAAACTTTTTGAAAAATTAATTTTAGGCGCGGCTCTTACGCTATTTGGTTTTGAATACCGTCCAAGAGTACCAGAAATTATAGATCCATCTCAAAAATTATTTTGGTTGTCTTCATCCGAAGAAGAAGAGCGAGAAATCGATGCTACAGTAGTATTCGATCAAAAGGCTGTTAGGATTGATATTGGATTTATAGGTAAAGGAAACCCAGAAATCGCTACTGATAAAATGACTCGATTTAGAAGTGAAGGCGAAATTGGAAGTTTACATCATACTACAAAGACAATAGTCATTGTTGACACTATTGGAACCAATAGTCATATGAGTTCTATTGCGGAAAGTATTGCGGGTTATGCCGTTGAGATGAAAGATGAGCTTTGGATAAAACATTTCTCGAAGTACCTAGACAACTGCTTAGGTTCGGGTGACATACTAGTCGATTTAGACGACAATGAAGTTCATGAGTGGATCGAAGAGAGATTAGAGCACATAAATCTTGCTCATTTTATTGAAAAAATAGAAAGCGAAGAAGGGTAAATGTTAAGGGCAAGAAAAATCCTGCCCTTAACATTTATTTTATTTCAATGTCATCAAAAACGTCGAAGTACAATTGTTGTAAATCATCAATTGTTGCATTAACATACTCTTGTTCTTTTTCAATTAAGACAAACCGTCTTTCAAGATCAATCGCAGCTTTCCCAGTAGTCCCAATCCCTGCAAAGGGATCGAGTACTACATCATTTTTAAACGAATAATATTTAATCACTTTGCTAGCTAATTCTTTTGGGAAAATAGCACGGTGTCGCTTGTCCCTTGCGGGGCTGATATACCAAATATTTGTTTTTTCATAATCATCACCGACTTTAGAGTCTTTGATCAAGTCTTGATCAGGATGTTTTCTAATAAACCAATCAATAAGTTTATCAGATTTTTTTCTATATACTAAAACATTTTCTGTAACAGGTACAGGTTTGTACTGCAAAGGATTACGATCCGCAGAGAATCTTCTTCCCCTTCCGCTAGCCCAGCCAGCCCCTTCAGGTTTTTGCCATATTATATCGTCCATAAATTCAAAGCCTTCTTCAATAAATAGTCGATGCATATCGAAAGGAACTGCGATTCTTTTCGAAGATTCATTCCTACTAGCTCTTGGAATTAAAACTGGAGATACATTCATTACAAAAAATCTACCCTCAACTAAAACGCGTGCACTTTTCCTGATAACTTCTCTTATTACTTCTAAATACTCTTCATAATTTGTGTAATCGCTATATTCAGTTCTAGCGTTAAAGTAAGGCGGAGAAGTGAAGACTAGATCTACAGACTCTTCAGGTAAAGTATCAAGCATCGCTCTGCTATCTCCATGAAGTATAGTATTTTGCAACGGTGAAATCGGATATTGCAGTTTTTTTGGTTTACTAGATGATGGATTTTTTATTTCGTTATAATATTTTAATCGAGCCTGAATAACTTCTTTTTTTGTAGTTTTTTTAGGATCAAATTCCCCGGAGAAAGCATCAATAATAACGTAACCTAATACTGAACGACTATGATTCAATAAAGGTACTCTCCAAATGTGATATCTGTCATCAATCTCAGGTAAACCGAATTCTGTATTGTCTAATTGTTTACTATCTAAAAATACTTGAGCGTATTTTTTTGCTTCAGAAACTGTAGTTACTAAATATTTTCGTTGTTCACTTATGAGTACTTTTGACATATTTACCTCCATCTAATAAAGAAATGACTTAATAATATTATAAATAGTATTGTATTTAAGAAGCTATTCACTTTAATAACTTTACATGTTTTCATCATATCAGAAATCTATAAACACAAACTTTGTAGAATTAATAATTATATCGTACATTTATTTAATTTCCCAATAGAACTTGATAGTTTTATCCCATTAATAATATATATTTATCAGTTACAAATATAAAATTAAATATATATTATTTCCTTGAGAATATTTGAGGAGGTACTATGATGAGTAACGAGTCCAAAAAACGAATTCCAATCGTCACATTGAAGTTAGTAAGAGAAAAATCAATCATGTACGCTAAACGCCGCATCACCTCACCAGGTGATGCGGTTTCTTTGTTCCGTGATTATATGGGCGACCTCGATCGTGAGCATTTTGTACTAATGGGGTTAAACATGAAGAACGAACCAGTCGTGCTAGAGACGGTCCACATCGGCTCATTAAGTGCGTCCATAGTTCACCCTCGTGAAGTGTTCAAGTCTGCCATTCTCTCGAACGCAGCGTGCATCATGGTGTGTCATAACCATCCGTCTGACGACTGTGAGCCTAGTGGAGAAGATGTATCAGTCACTGAGCGATTGGCACAGGCTGGAGACTTGATTGGTATTCCGTTGCTCGATCATTTGATTATCGGCACAGAAGGATATGTCTCATTGAAAGAAAGAGGGCATTGCTGATGAATGATGCTAAAACGATTATCGACCGCGCACTTATGTATGTGGATAAAACGGATGAGGTGTGGTGGGACCTAATTGTCAGCGAGGCATTCGAATTCGATAAAGAGGAGTTGGACTTGTCCTTCCTACCTGATGAAATCGAAAAAACAACGGGAAACCGGGTCTCACTTGAAACGTACCTGTATAAAGAATATTTGGTCCATCTCCTACGTGATGGGCAAAGAATGTGTTTAGTGATTTATCATCGTGACGAACTAAAATTAATTCAACTAATCGAGGAGGAATAAACAATGAACGAGTATCAACGGATTTGGATTGACGGCGAAGAAGTCTATTGTAAGTCGGATGCATGGATCAATGCGGACTCGGATAGCATCTGGGATGAAGATGCGATGAAAGACATCTTAATGGAAGAATACGTGTCGGATGGGACGGATATTGATGAGGGTGTGGTCAGACAAGTGTTGAGTCAATTGCCTGCTGAAGACCGTAATATGGTGGCGCTGTATCTGTCTTATTATTTAAAGTTAGCGGAGGGATAAAAATGAAAGAAATGGTGAAAGTAGTATTTGACTTAATCTTATCGATAAAAATATATAAATGATAATCATAATTCATATCGTTTTGAAATGAAAACGATATGAATTATTTTTTTCGCTTAAATCTATAAAATAGCCCTAAAATGTGTCTGAAATGTGTCTTCTGAATAAAAAAAGTTGTAAGAAAATGCTCCTAAGGATTCAGGGCTGTTTGCCGACGAGGGTGAAATTTCCCCACGGATTCAGGGGCGTTTGCCGACGGTGATTTTCCTTCACAAAACTCGATACTGTGGTTATAGTTTTCCTACCGGGGCCCCAGGTAAATTGCAAAGGAGACATAACGATGTCGCATTTATCTGAACAAAATGAGTTAGAACACCAACAAGCATATGATCAAAGTGATTTTCAAGAACAGCAGGAAACAATGGAAACAGAATATGTGGACTATCTATCGATATTCACAGATGGTCAGTATCTCATACAGTCGGACGATGGACCAGAGTTCTTCCTGAAACCGAACGGAGTATACGCGATGAAGTATGACAAAGACAGTGATGACTACATCCCTGCGCGTAAACGCCTGTGTACACCAATCTACGTCAGTAGTGTGACGCGAAATCGACTCACAGGAGAGCTGGTTGCAAGGGTCGCCTATCAACTGCAGAACGCGGAATGGTATGAAGTCGAGTTGTCGTCATTAAACATCAACGAGAACGTATCTTCCAAGTTATCGAGTCTAGGGGTCGTCATCAATCCGACGCCAGGCAATAAGCCGTTGCTCGCTCACTACTTGATGCTTCAAATCAATGAGCTCGTTCATCACTCGATCCATGAATATGTCGGTTTTCGCAAAGAAGAATATGCCGAAGGTACTTCCTTGTTGTTCGCGCATGGAAGTCTAGAATATGAACGAGCAGCGGATGGAACTGTATACCATTATGAAAGTCAGGTGAGTGAGAGATATAGCAAAGCTGTCACAACCAAAGGGGATTATGAACAGTTGGTTGGTCAGTTGAAAAAGATGTTCTCGCACAAAGAGGTCAAACTTGCGTTGGCAATCGGATTTTCAGCCTTTCTACATGGATATCTGAAGTTGCAGATGCCATATTTGCTGAACTATATCGTCCATCTTCATGGCAACAGCTCGACAGGAAAGACGACAGCTGCGAAATTGGCGGTGAGTGTCGGGGGAAGTCCTTTCGACGCTCCATTGAAAACCTCATGGGATGCTACTGCGAATGCATTGCTGAATAGTTTCCAAGGAAATTTCGGATTGCCTATCCTGATTGATGAGTCATCGATGGCACAACGGGATGCCTCTGACATGATCTATCAATTTTCGAATGGAGAGGAACGGGCGAGACTCGGACGTGATTCGAAACAGCGACCTCGCTCGATTTTCTCGACCATCTGCGTATCTACAGGGGAGCAGAGCCTTCGAAATCTGGATCGTCGTGGTCATAACGTACAAAATGCTGGACTATCCGTGCGTGCGATTGAAGTGACAGATATCGACTTCATGCCTTCAAAAGAAATTGCAGAAACCGTCTCCGCGTTGACGAATGAACATTATGGGATTCTCGGACCGCTCTTTGCTGAACGACTACTGCATTTAGAACCGACAGCTTTACTCGAAAAGTGGAGTAAATTTCGTAAGGAGTATGAATCACTTGTCCCGAGCACGAGTAACTATGTGAATCGATTGTCACCGATGTTCGCGACGCTGGAATTCTCCATCCGTTATGCGTATGTGTGTTTTTTCCGTACTTCAGAAGATGAGAAGGACAAAATTAGTCGAGAGTTTCTCGAGTTCCGGAAGATGTTGGTTGATATCTTCAATGAACAATTGAAAACTCTCGATATCGCAAACACAGCATACGATCAATTACGAAACTATATCACTACCCATATCCGAAAGTTCAAATACAAGTCGTATCGTCCGATGCATAGTGAAGTTTTTGGGGAAATCAAACTGCATCGACAACCGAATCGTGTTGAAGTATTCATTCTAAAAGAATCCTTAGAGGAATTCTTACGAAAAGCCGGGTACACGAGCCCTAAAGTCATCTTACGAGAGTGGAGAGACAAGGAATTGATGGTATCAGAAGGTGATCGAATGACTTCTCGAACACGAGTGTTTGGAACAGAGCGAGTGACGGGATATCGGATAAAGTTTGCATCGGATACTTTTGATGGTTATCTTCCAAGTGATGAAGAACTCAGCTATAAGTTTGGACCTCAATGGAGTTCGGAGAAAGCTATTTCTCCAACCGACAATAGTAGCTATGAAGACATTAAAGACATGATTGCCAATGTTGAATTGCCACCACAGGACAACGATGACTTTTAAAGGAGCGAACCTACTATGCATATCGATACACAAGCAAATGAACTGACGGAGATTCTAAAAGACATGGTGTTATATCAACTAGCAAACAATAAAGGAGAGATGGCAGATGAGTGACGTGCTCGAAATCATCGCAGAACCTCCAAAGTCATACATGAGTGGCTCGAAAAATCCATCGACAATTGGAAAACGCGCGGCGATCTATGCTCGCGTTTCCACTGTCGAGCAGGCAGAGGAAGGGTATTCGATCGATGCACAGTTGAAGAGTCTTCGGGAGGTGTGTGAAGCAAAGGGGTTTGAACTCATTGAAGAGTATGTGGATGGAGGTATCAGTGGAAAGGATGTCGTGAACCGTCCAGGGTTACAGGCGATGCTTCAAGCCGTCGAGGATAGAAGGCTTGATATCGTTCTCGTCTGGAAGATGAATCGTCTATCCCGTAAAATCACCGACATGTTGAATATCGTCGATGCTCTCAAATTACGTAACGTCGAATTTTACTCTCATATGGATAACATCGACACCAATACACCACAAGGAAGTTTCCAGTTTCATATCATGGCTGCGGTCTCCGAGTTCGAACGGAAGAACATTGCTGAGAACGTGAGAATGGGGATGATTGAGCGCGCACAGAGTGGACGTTGGAATGGTGGTGTGGTGTACGGCTATGACATTATCAAAGTGAAAGACACGATGCGCAAACGCGGGGATACCATTCTTGAAATCAATCCTTATGAGGCGGAGATTGTGCGTCGGATATTTGCTCTCTATAACCAAGGAAATGGTTATAAGACCATCGCCAATCTATTGAACCGCGAAGGTCACAAGACGAAGCTCAAACGCAATCATTCCATCAATGGAATCAAGACGATCCTGACAAACCCGCTTTACGCTGGATACATCCGTTATAACGTGCGACAGGAGTGGGCGACCAAACGTCGGAACAACATCAATCCAAACCCAGTTCTTGTCGATGGGGTTCACGAACCAATCATTGATAAGGAGACGTGGCAAAAGACGCAGAAGTTAATGCAAGGACGAAGCCATACACCGAACCGGGTTCACTCTGGAAGCTACCTACTCACAGGTATCATGAAATGTCCCCAGTGTGGAGCAGGGATGGTGCTCTCTCGAACGACGAATCGACGAAAGAATGGAGAAAAGCGCGTACTGGAGTATTATGCCTGTGGACAATGGAAGAACAAAGGATCATCGGTGTGCAGTTCGAACGGGATTCGGGTCGATAAGGCGAATCCTTATGTCATCAATCGTATTCGTGAACTATTGAGTGATCAATCACTTTTAAAAGGCTTGGTTGAAGCAGTGAACAAGAATGCGAAGGAAGGCATTCAACCATTACAGAAGCGCCATATACATCTGACACGTCGTTTGGAAAGTTTGGAACGGAAACGCGAAAAAACAATCAGTCTTTATGAGGACGGAGTCATCAAAAAAGTCGAAGTACAAAAGCGTTTGGAAGCAAGTGATCTTGACATTCAGAAGACTAAGAATGAGCTATCCCAGATTGAACAACAACTCCGGGAACAAAATCGTTTGAAAGTGGACGCTGACGTCGTGGAAAGCCTTCTAAGCAATTTCGTGACGCTATACGACAAAGCCCTGACTGTGGAGCAACAGAAGCGCCTCGTGCGGATTCTGGTTGAAGAAATCACGATTGATGCGAGTCGCAAAATTGAGACCATTCAAATCAAACTGAATGAAGATGTTATCCGATTCTTTTCGGAAGAAGGTGGAGATGATCCTGACGGGTCACCTCCGCCTTTTTCGTTGCTGTTGAATATCGCATGACAACGCAAGGGGTGTCTTATCAGACGAAGCTGAAATCAATCCTAAGCTTCGAAATGAGCGATTAAAACAGGTTTTATTGATAATCCTCATAAACATGCCTTTACCATATGAAAGCCGCGTATATCGATTGTTACGCGGTTCTCATTATAAGACCCGAAAACCCGACTAACTTGTGTATAAAGGAGATGAATAGAATTCAAAATTAATTAGAGAGAATAGTATAATTTGTGTAATACCTATGTTAAATTCATCTATTTAAAATTTAATTTTTTAAATCTACTAAAAATGAAAGCTTAATGTGAGGAGGAATAATGTGTTATACAATGATGAGTTTGTATCAAGTTTGACCGAAGCAGAAGAATTCTGGAAATCTCCAATTGTAGTATGTGTTGCTAAAGAAAAAAACGAAAAGTGTAAACAACTTAAAAATTATATAGAGAAGTGGTTTGAGAAAATTGATGAAGATAAAAAAAAATCGTACTCTTCTCGCTTAAAAAGTTTAGACGATAAGGTATTTCTTGCTCAGGTAAGTGAATTTTTTGTATACGAATATTGCGATAGATTAGGTGAAATCGACCTAGATCCAGAACTGAAGGATGGAAAAACACCAGAATTATTGTGGGATATAAAAGGTCAAAAAGCTTTATTAGATGTTGTGACATTGTTTGATAATGAGAAGCGAGAAAAGTCAAACCAAGCTATTGACCGCTTACTTAACTATTTGGGCAAAATCGAGCACTATTATAATATTATCGTTTATTATGAAAA
This sequence comes from Exiguobacterium sp. s101, assembly GCF_018617835.1. Classification (NCBI taxonomy): domain Bacteria; kingdom Bacillati; phylum Bacillota; class Bacilli; order Caryophanales; genus Exiguobacterium; species Exiguobacterium sp. s101. Next base: position 46,121 of record NZ_JACSKX010000013.1, read on the forward strand.
TATTGATGAGCATAATATTAAACCCAAAAAAATTAAAGATACTCTCATAGGATATTTAGACGGTCTCGATCTTAAGAATGTTGAAGAGCAGGAAGAATTGATAATTCATGATTTCGGATTTGTAGGGGGATTTATCCCTATACCTAAGATGAAATTTATAAAAGATAAAATTTACTTTTCATTATTAGGTCCTATAGAAGAAATTGAAGCAAACAATTCAATTGAGAAACGAATTAAATCAAAATTGAGTAAATATAAGTGGGGTGGTCCATTATTTGTCGCTATTTGTAATAGTGCAAGCTTTGGCGTTGATTGGGAGGATGTGGCTGAAGTTTTATATGGTCCCTCTAATTTAAGATATAACTCTAGTACGGGAGAATATGAGCTCGTACGTGTAGAGGGTGGTATCTTATTGCCAAGAGGAAGAAGTGAACCCAAAAATACATCGTTGACCGGTGTTTTATTTTGTGAATTAAAATGGAAGGCTGAGGGGGAGCTGGAATTTAAAGTTGGACATTTTTTGAATCCATTTGCGAAGTATCCAATAACTTTACCCGTATGCAGTTATATAACTATAGAAAAAGATAAAATAGTATTTAATTTGAAAGAACAATGAAAGTTGAACAAAAACCTCATTTAGATGTGGTATGGAGAACCGTACCACAAATGAATGAATTGTAATGATTTTTTAGACGATTGAGTTATCAATTTTCTATTTTTGTCAGTAATGATTTCTAAAATAAAGAGATATTTTCTTCGTGTGTTAAATATCATTTCAGAGATTTTTTACTTTTAGAAGATGTATTAAATTTACTGTTCAATAAAATAGAAAAATATAGTAAAATTATAGGTGGTAAATTGAATGAAAGGAGACTCAACCGTGAAAAAATTAATTTTATTTACATGCTTATCTTTTGTAATTGTAATACTTGGAGCATGTGGTGATTCTGAAAGTTCTACTTCTAAAGATAGTAATGCATCGGAGGAAGTTTCCAACAAAGGAAAACTAAAAGCTGAAGACTATGAGAAATTATATAGTGACCCTGAAAAATATATTGGATATGAGGTGGAACTAACTGGACAAGTTTTTACTGAACCAGAGAAAGATTCCGATGGAACTTATATTCAATTTTGGGCTGATCCTGAAAATTCTGAGAAGAATACATTGGCAGCTGTAAATGATCCTAATTTGAAAATAAGTACTAATGATTACGTAATAGTAAAAGGTGTTGTTAAAGACAAATATGAAGGTGAAAATGCTTTTGGAGGAACAATCCAAGCACCAGTCATATTGGCTGAAAGTATAGAAGTTTCTGATTACATTTCTGTTATTTCTCCAACTGAAAAAGAAATAGTAGTTGATAAAGAAGTCAATCAGAATGAGCTTGTAGTTACTCTACAAAAGATAGAATTCGCAAAAAATCAAACAAGAGTTTATTTAAAAGTTAAAAATAATACACAAGACAATGCATCATTTTATTCTCACTCAACAAAATTGATTATCGGAAACAAACAATTAGAAGAGGAATACTTTAATTCTGAAGAGACTGGACTTGAAGAAATTCAATCAGAGATTTTGCCAGGAATTGAAACTGAAGGGGTCATCGTCTATCCAGCCATTGAATTAAGTGAAAATACCATCAAATTAAATGCTGAAGCTTATTCAGACAATTACGATTTAGATTTCAAACCATATGTTTTTGAAGTACCAATAAATTAATCGATAATCTATAGTTGTTGGACATGAATTATTAGTCAATTACTGGTTTTGAATAAGGAGAAAACATGAACTACACCATCAAACTCCTAACAGAACGAATTGCTCCAGACTTTCTAGCAACCTTTGAACGTTTTCAAGAAACCCATCGCATCTATGCCGTGGATTCAAATGGTGAGCTTTATCAAAAAGAAGAGCATTACATCGATGAATGGGACGATGCGAAAAAACAACAGGTCATTGAGATTCTTAACTACTACATCGACCGTGGCGGCGTTGTTGTGGTAATCCAAAAAGGCGAGACGCTGCTTGGCTTTGCCGGACTAAACGGACAATCGCTCGGAACGGAAGGCCAGTATTTGAATTTGGGTTTCATTCATGTGAGTCGTCCTTGCCGAGGTCAGGGAATCGGAATGCGATTATTTGAACGTGTCTGTCAGGCAGCAATCGAACGGAGTGCGAAAAAACTGTACATCGGGGCGAATCCGGCCGTTGATACGTATCATTTCTACAAAGCGATGGGATGTACGTTAGCCGAAGAAACCGTGCCAGAAGTCTACGAGGCAGAACCACTCGACTTACAACTCGAATATGTTTTATCATCTCCTGAGACTGCATCATAACGATGTGGTCTTTTTCATGCAAAAAATCGCTCAACTTCAAGCTTTATCTCCTATTAAGAATTGAGGATTTCGAAAATTTGTGATAGAATCACAAGGCAAATGATTATCATTATCAGTCGATAAGAATAGATGGAATCGAATAAGGTTGAGTGAATGTGAAAGGATGAATACAATGAGCACGCTTGAAGCATACAACATGGCATTTCGAAATGGATTGGAACTAGAGGACGATGTGGTCCTTGAAGAGATGAAGCTCGGGGAATCAACGGAGTGGGATTCGATTGGACATATGACCCTCATCGCCGAAATCGAGGATGCGTTTGACGTGTATGTCGACTCGGATGAAATGACAGAGTTCCATTCGTACAAGTCTGGTATCGCGTTGTTGCAGCGTCTCGGTGTGGACATCAAATCATGACGCTTTTTCAAACACTCGAGCAGTATGCGAATCGTGAGGCGGTCTATGCGGACCGCTCTTATTCATACAGAGAGATGCTTGAAGTCGGGGATTCGATTTGTGAGGAAGTCGGCGAACGGTCGCTCGTCTTCTGTTTATGTGCGAACCGGGTCGAGTCGCTCTTCGGATATATCGGCTTTCTCCGTGGGCGAGTCGTCCCGGTCTTGCTCGATGCAGATATTCCAGTAGAACAATTACAGAAGTTGATGGAACGGTATCAACCAACGCACGTCTGGGCTCCGGAGACAAGGGAGGATTTGGCGAACTCGTTGAATGCCTTCTATGGCTATGGTGGCTACGCCTTATTTGAAACCGGAACATCGGTTTACCACGAACTTCATGAAGAGTTGGCCCTTCTATTGACGACATCAGGTAGTACCGGAAGTCCGAAACTTGTTCGCCTCACATACAAAAATCTGAAGGCGAACGCTTCATCCATCATCGACTATCTCGACATCGATCAGACGGATAAACCAATCACGACGCTGCCGATGAACTATTCGTATGGACTCTCCATCATCAACAGTCATCTGTTGAAAGGGGCGACCCTCATCCTGACAGACCGCTCGATCGTTCAAAAGGAGTTTTGGGAGCTGTGTCGTGCCGAGCAGGCGACGACGTTTGGTGGGGTCCCGTTTCATTATGAGATGTTGAAACGATTGAAGTTTGAGACGTACGACCTCCCAAGTCTGAAGAAGTTGACGCAAGCCGGTGGCAAGTTGGACCCGGTGCTCGCACAGCACTTCGCGACGGTATGTGAAGAAAAAGGGATTCAGTTTTTCATCATGTACGGACAGACGGAGGCGACGGCCCGGATATCGTATTTACCGGATCGGATGCATGCGGAAAAAGCAGGGAGTATCGGAATTGCCATCCCTGGTGGAACGCTCACGTTGCGTGACGAATCCGGAAATGACATCAAAGAGGCGAACGTGACAGGCGAACTGGTGTATCAAGGTGATAACGTGTCGTTCGGGTATGCGACCTCGTTAGCTGACCTTGCGAAAGGTGACAACAATCACGGTGTCTTGCATACGGGTGACATGGCGTACCGCGACGAGGATGGGTATTTCTTCATCGTCGGTCGCATCAAGCGCATGATTAAACTGTATGGCAGTCGAATCAGCCTGGACGAAGTCGAGGCGCTCCTTCGAGAGCATGGACATGAGTGCGTCTGTGCCGGGGAGGACGACCAGTTATACGTGTATACGTTACAGGACGACGTTACGCACATAAAAAAAATCATGAAAGAACAAATCAAGGTGAAAGGTGTGCGGGTGATGCAGATTGACGAGATTCCGCGTAATGCGTTCGGGAAGATTCGTTATGCCGCATTGCCGAAGCGAGAACTTGTGACCACCTGATTGTCAGGAATCGGTACATCGTCAAGTTTCATAACATCAGGTGGTAAATATGACTTTTATTTCGATTGAATTTCTCTTATTTTTAACACTCATCGTTGGAACGTACTATATGATTCCACATCGATTCCGTTGGATACTCCTTCTCCTGGCGAGCTATGTCTTTTACGCCACGTTGAGCATTCAATTCATCCCGTTACTGTTGATCAGCACCGCCTTCACGTACGTCATCGGGATTCTGATCGAGAAGCAGGAAAAGAAAGAACAGAAGAAACGGCTCATGTGGGTCGGTGTCTCGGGGCTCGTCTTCTGCCTTGGCTGGTTCAAATATTTTAATTTCGTCAATGACTCGCTTCGTTCGTTCACCACATGGAGCGGATTTGATTATGACGTCCCGTATAGAGAAATCGTCTTACCATTGGCGATTTCGTTCTATACGTTCCAAGCCATCAGTTATGTCGTGGACGTCTCGCGCGGGAAGCAAAAGGCGGAGCGTCATTATGGCTATTTCTCGGTCTATTTCGCCTTCTTCCCGCAACTTGTAGCGGGACCGATTGAGCGGGCGAAAAAGCTACTTCCACAGTTGAAGACGGAACAACATCTCGACTACGACAACATCAGCTATGGGATTCAGCGCATTATCTGGGGATTCTTCAAGAAGACGTTAATCGCTGACCGGTTAGCCCCGATTGTCGCAAGCGTGTTCAACAGTCCGGACCCGACCGGTTCGGAGATCGTGCTCGCAACGATGTTGTTCTCGATTCAACTGTTCGCCGACTTCTCGGCGTGCAGTGACATCGCCATCGGCTGTGCACGCTTACTTGGGATTCGGTTATCGGAAAACTTCAAGCAGCCGCACTTCGCCGTATCAATCGCCGACTTCTGGAACCGCTGGCATATCACGCTTTCGATGTGGCTACGGGATTATATCTTCATGCCGCTCGCAAAAGGAAAGAAGAAACGCGAACAGATTTACGGAGCTATCCTTGTGACATTTTTAGTTAGTGGGATTTGGCACGGAGCCGCATGGAACTTCGTCTTATGGGGACTCATTCATGGAATCTATCGCGTGTTCGGAGACCATACGAAACAACAACGTGAAAAAATGGCGTCATGGGTCGGATTTGACTGCGTGCCGACACTGCATCGGTGGTGGAAAATCGCTATCACGTTCCAGCTCGTCTGCTTCTCACGTGTCTTCTTTCAGTCTCACTCCATGGCGGAGGCGTTCTCGCATGCCAAACTGTACGTGACACCCTCTTCATGGGCACCGTCAGGCATGATACAGGCGATTCAAATCTTCTCGTTACTCGATTTAATCATCTTCCTCGTCGTCTTTGTCGTCGTTCATCTGTTCCAACATATTGAGCGGACGAGAGGTTCGGCGTGGGACTGGATGGCACGTCAGTCTGTGGTGACGAGCGTGGCCATCAACTTGTTCTTTATTGTCTTGGCCTTCTTGTTTGGGGTGTCGGGCCAAGGATTTGTATACGGTGGGTTTTAAGATGTACGGAAAGGAATTAGCATGAAGCGTTTAGGAATCAAAATAGGTGTCGTGTTACTCGTCATCATCGCACTCTTCATTCCCGTCAACGAGTTCGTGAAAGAGTCGTGGGAGTATAATAATAACCGAGCTGTCCTTGCCTTTAAGGAAGACCCCCACCCGGTCGACATCATCAATCTCGGGACGTCCCATGCGATGTACGGGTATTCATTCAAGTCGCTTGGATTGTCGCATCTGGATTTGGCGTTACCGAGTCAACCGATCGAATATGACTTAAAGATGTTGAAAGAATACGATGAACATCTGAAGCCAGATGGGGTCGTGATCGTCTCGTTATCACAAATCACGTTCAGCAATTCGGACGTCGGTCGGAAAGAAAACTACTATCGCGTGTTGGAACGGGAAGACTTGGAGTCGGTCAGTTGGTTCCACTACTATACGCACGAGCGCTTCCCTGCATTGAACAGTGGGAGTGCCTACGCCGCTATTTCCCGGGAAATCCGAGATTTTCGCTTTGATGTGCATAAGCCATGGGAAAATGGTGGGCTGAATTATTCCGAGCGTAAGTTTGAAGAAGTGGCCGCTCAATACGAGAATGCCGTGATCCATCACGAGATTGAAGAGAATATGGCACATTTACAAGACATCATCGATTACTGCAAAAAGCAAGGCTATCGCGTCGTCTTAGCGATGGAGCCGGTCCATGCGTCATATCATACGTATTTTGATGAAAACGTGATGGAGCACCTCGTATTTCAGTATTTAGAAAAATTGGATGTCGATGTCCCATTCCTCAACTACATGGGGGATGAACGGTTCATTCACAAACAATCCTTCTTCCATAACCCGGACCACTTGAATGGGGACGGGCGAAAATTATTGTCTACGCTTGTCTATGAAGATTTGAAGCGGTTGGGGTACATTCAAGAACAATGACTTCGTATTCAATCGAAAAGAATGCCTGCGAACGTCCATAATATCACTAGCATCGATAGGAACGAGACGAACACGGTCTGATTCGATACCTGTTTCTCCGCAAATCGTCGAAATAGTCGTTCGAGCATTGTTTGACCGACGACAACCGCAAGAAAGATGATCATCATTTCAATGAATAAAGAAAAGTCGTTGCTAAAAATAAAAATCATGGCAATAAAGAGAATAATGGAGCTCGTCATTGTGGTGAGAAAACGTTGTTTATTCAAGTGAATCTCTCCTTTCTCCCATTGATACGTGTATGCTGAAGAAAAGATTCAACGAAATGGGGGAGGGTTCCAATCGAAACAATCTATTTAGCCGAAGGATGTCTATGGGGCGTCCAGGCATTCGTGAAGACGTTACCCGGCGTCCTCTTGACCGAGGCAGGTCGTGCGAATGGGACGACGGACACGTTAGACGGAGAGTATGACGGTTACGCGGAGTGCGTCAAAACGACGTTCGATCCGGACGTAGTGACGGTCGAGGATTTGATGCATTACTTGTTCGAAATCATCGACCCATACAGCATCAATCAACAAGGGATTGATGTCGGGGAGAAGTATCGAACGGGCGTCTACAGTGAGGAGCCACGACATCTGCTCGAGGCGCAAGCGTTTATAGATCAACGCGCTGATGTGGAACGGATTGCTGTTGAAGTGAAGCCGCTCACGAACTATGTGCGAAGTGCGGACGAACATCAGGACCGTCTGACACGTTGCCCGGACGATTATTGTCATATCCCGAAAGACGTGTTAATAAAATATCAGACCATATAGCCATTGAAAGCGTCTCTTTTTGAGGTGCTTTTTTAGATGAAAAAGTAAAAGAAGTAGTCTTTCACTCGAATTGAACTGAACCCAGAAAGGGGCACATTTATAAAAATTGCCCCATTCGTGAATATTCATGAGCATCTGAGTGACTGTTCAGCCTCCTATTGTTTCTTTGGAACTAGTAACCAATCAGGACTGGTATAATGGGTGACATGGATTGATAGAAAAGAAGAGGTGGATGGAATGAACAAGAAAGAGATTGCGGCGATTCGCCGACAGTTTAAAGTAAATGCGACCAAACTCAAGATTGCTGATCTATATACGATTTACATCCGACAGGAAACGAATGAGATTTATTACGAAGAGTTGCGCCCGTTCCCGTTCCTTGAAGAAGAACAGCAAGAACTGTTTTTGACGAACTTCAAAAAAGTGCTCGGCGGGAAGCTAGATGAAAAGTTGTTCGAAGTGAAGTTCCAATATCCTGAGGAAGGTCAAGTCGACCATACGCAAGGGTTGCTCTATGAAGGACTCCGTACGGAAGAGACAGACGTATGGACGGACTATATGCAGCGCATCGCGTTGAAGATGGTGAAGGACACGCCGTTTGAGAAAGACATGGTCGTGACGTTCATTCGGGGGAATTACAATAAACCGACGAACCGACATTCGGAAGAGTCTGAGATTCACGCGAACGATGAAGTGTATACGACGAAGTTCATCCTCGGCAGTATCAGCCCGACAGAACTTCCGAAAAAGTCACTTGTTTTTGACTTCGTCGAGCGGGAATTCAAAGCCAGCTTGATTGTAAATCCGATCATCAAACTCGAGGCGCCAATCGGTGGATTCTTATTCCCGTGTTTCACGGATAACGCGGCCGATGTGAACCATGTGCTTTACTCGGCGCATAAAGCGCATCAACCGGATATGACGTTCATCGAGAACGTGTTGAACGGTTCGGAAATCGTCACGGCAGTGGAAGAGAAGGCTGTCTTTGAAGAAGTCATCAAAGCGGTCATCGGCGAAGAAGTTAATTCCCGGACACTCGCGACCGTTTACGATGAGATCAATCAAATCATCGTCGCCGAGGAAGAGAATGAGCAAGAAGAAGAGACGGTGGCCATGCTCGACTCTCGGGCGGTCGAGGTCGTCTTACGGGCGAGCGGTGTGGAAGATGTGACGACGGAGAAGGTCGAGCAGGCGTTCAAGCAAGTCGTGGATGACACGAAATATGAGATGAAAGCGACGAGTGTCGTTCCGAAGTATACGTCAAAATCAATCAAGATCAATACAAAGGTCGCCAATATTTCGGTCAGTCCACAAGATTTGAAATACGTGAAGCAAGTGAATTATAAAGGAAAACCATGTCTCTTAATCGAAGTGGAAGAGGAGACAGAAATCGAAGGGTTCAAGCTCATCTCTGAAGAGTCGTTAGACTGATTGGGGGAAAATCGATGCATCCGATCGAGTTGATTGAATATGTTGCATTTTTCATCCTGGTTGCTATCCCACTATTACTTGCGCTAGCATTGCGTGAAAAATGGAGACTCGGTATGGTTGGCGTTGCATTGCTGATTGTTATGACGTACGGTACGTTCTATTTTTCACGCCCTGTTCTTATAGCGGAGCGGGTCGCAGAAGACAAGCACCTCGTTGACATGTATCTCGCTGAGCAGTATCCGGACGAAACATACAGCATAAGAACAATCCCGTTTCGCGCGGATGGTTTCGAACACACGAATCCGTATACGATCTACGTCACATTTACAAATGAACCGAACGCAGAATACTACTATCGCGTCGATGAAAAGAATGACGTGTCGATCTCGGGATTCACAGGGAACGTTCAAGATTTTCGATTCAAGTGAAGGGTCCAAGGCTTAAACCTTGGGCTCTTTTTTGACAATCAAGTGAGGAAGGTTGAATTCAATCTTTGATACAGGTATGATGCAGATGAAAACGTTTTCTAAAAACTATATTTTTTTACCGTTTATCGAAAGCGCTTTCGATGTTTGTCGAATAACGAAAAAGCCTCAAAGACGAACATCATCTTTGAGGCTGGGTATGCATTATTTATGAGCTTTGCTTACTTTAAGTTTCTTCCCTTTGATTGGCGTCGTTTCCATCGCCTGAAGGACGATCGAACCTTTTCCGTTGAGGATATCGACGTACGTCATCTGGTCGTTGATCGTGATGATTCCGATGTCGTCAGCGGATACTCCAGGGATTTTTGCAATCGTTCCAACGAAGTCGACGGCACGAAGTTTTTTCTTCTTCCCGCCACTGAAATGGAGCTTCATGATGTCTTGATTGATGCGAGCCGTCTTGTTGTTGCGAACGACGCGTCGTCCGCTCAACTTTTGCTCAAAGGCATCTTGGTTAGCCGCGACTTCCGCTTCTGTCGGAGCATCGATCATCGGAATTTCGAATTGAACGTAAGATTCGATGGCTCCGATGAGGCGCTCTTCCTGACGGGTCATGAGTGTGATGGCCGTCCCTTGTTTGCCGGCACGTCCGGTACGACCGGTACGGTGCACGTAGCTTTCTTTTTCGACAGGAACGTCATAGTTGACGACGAGCTCGACGTTATCGACATCGATTCCGCGCGCTGCGACGTCTGTCGCCACGAGATAACGGAAGTTGCCCATCTTGAATCCGTTCATGACGGCGAAGCGATCCTCTTGCTCGAGTCCACCGTGAAGACGTTCAGTCGAATAGCCAGCTTTGTCGAGCTCGGCGTACACCGTGTCGACGTTCTCTTTCGTTCGACAGAAAATCATACAGCTGTCCGGGTTCTCGACGACCGTGATGTCTTGAAGGACAGCAAGTTTCTCATTCCGATGAACCGGGAGGAGACGGTGTTCGATTGTCGAAGCGGTCATGCCGGTCGATTCGATGGCGACACGCGCAGGAGCATTCATATGCTTCTGACAGAGGCGTTCGATATCTTGTGGGAACGTCGCTGAGAAGACCATCGTCACGCGTTCGTTTGGCAACTGCTGAAGAATCTTCTCGACGTCAGCGAGGAAGCCACGGTTGAGCATCTCATCCGCTTCATCGATGATCAAGTATTCGATACGGTCGAGTGAGAGGGTTTCGCGCTCGATGTGGTCCATGACGCGTCCTGGCGTACCGACGACGATATGTGTCTTTTGCTTCAACTCTTCACGCTGTTTCGAGAACGGTTCTTTCCCGTAGACGGCAGTCGCTTTGATTCGTTTGAAACGTCCGATGTTCGTCATATCTTCTCGGACTTGAACGGCGAGTTCGCGTGTCGGTGTCAAAACGAGCACTTGGGGTTTATTTTCAGCCCAGTCGATGAGCTCGATGACCGGAATCCCAAAAGCGGCAGTCTTTCCGCTTCCTGTCTGTGCTTTGACGATTAAGTCTTCGCGCTCGAGCGCACGGGGGATGACCTGCTGTTGTACTTCGGTAGGTGATTCGTATTTCATAATGCCTAACGCACGAGTGATCTCGTCGCTCAGGCGATAATCAGTAAATTGCTGTTTGTTCATGGGTAACCTCATTCTTTCGTGAAAACTTCTGCTACAGAAAATTTCAATGTCTATTTGCAATACAGTCCATTATAGACCGAAAGTTGGTAGGAAAGCGAATGACAATCCATTATCCGAAGTCAGGCAGCGTCGGATCGGGTTGAATTGCATAAAAAATAAATTGATCATGAACATCTTCTAACTGGTCAATCAACTCTTCATTTTGTTGTCGATATGCGTCTAGTAGTTGAGGGCATATGTAGTGGATGGTTCCATCTTCTCGAGCCAGACTAGCGGTCTCTTCCGCATCATATTCTAAAACGAACGGTTGTTGGCATGCTGTGCAGCAACCAATCTCCATCTTGTTAAAACCGATTTTCGCTCCTTCGATGAAACAAGAATCACAATAATGTTTGATGGGATCACCAAAGTGACCGAGTTCATCTGTATGGATGACTTTCTGTTCTGTTAATTGCTTGTTGCAGCTAACGCAGTTGTACATCAATAACACTCCTTTAGTGATCTGTTCCAACAACGTATCATACGATGAGTCGATGTACAACTTTACCCATAAACAATATTTTTACAGGCTAAAGAATATCGAAAGAAAGGGGCTTACATAATGGAATCCGATTATGAACATCTCGTCCAACACCTTCAACAAGACCAATATCGAACATACGCAAACCACCTCGAAACCATCATCAAACCAATCCCGGATTCAGACCATACCGGCGACCTTGATCCACGCGTCTTTGCGACGCTGACCGCAAATCATTCTTCACACAATGAACCGGATACAGCATTTGACCTCGAGTCTGCACGCGCTAGCATGGGTTGGACGAATCAGGATCGGACAACGATTGAGATCGCAACGGAATCTCTACTCATTCCAAGTGAGGACGGCGACATCCGGGCCCGTCTGTATCGTCCGCATCATACCGAAGCAATCCCGGCCATTCTCTTCTTCCACGGCGGTGGATTCTTCGGGGGGACGCTTGAGACAATCGAGAATCCATGTAAGCTACTCGCGGAACGGGCGAATGCGGTCGTCATCGCTGTTGATTATCGTCTCGCCCCGGAGCATGCGTTCCCAGCCGGATTGAATGACTGTTACCGCGCCTTTGAATGGGTGTATGAAAATGCGACTGAGTTGAACGTCCATCGCGACCGAATCGGCGTCGCCGGTGACAGTGCCGGTGGCAACTTGGCGACCGCTTGCTGTCTGATGGACCAAGAACGAGGGGAACATCGAATCAGTTATCAAGCGCTCGTCTATCCCGTCGTCAATCTAGGGTCGATTCCGACAGATGATTTTGAATGGACACTCGATGCGTTCGACATCTCATACCATCACGATTTGATTCGTGGTGTCGTGCTTGCGCTTGCGGATCCAGATTCGCTACTAAATGATCTCTATCTTCAAGGGAAGACGGATCTCAAACATCCCCTCGTATCGCCGTTGTTCGCAGACGATGTCACGGGTCTACCACCTACCCTGATTGTGACAGCCGAATACGATTATTTACGACTTGAAGGAGAGGCCTATGCACGGAAACTGTCGAGAGCAGGTATTCCGACACGGCTCATTCAATATCGAGGGATGGACCATGCTTTCATCGATAAGTTGGGAGACTATCCGCAAGCAGAAGATTGTATGTATGAAATCGCAAATGGACTAAAGGAGCTGACGAAATGAAACAGTATACATTAGATTGGACACGTTATGAGGAATTGGCCCGTCAAGCGGTCGCGGAAGGCGTCGTGTTAGTCAAAAACGAACAGAAGACCCTCCCGTTACAGCCTGAAACAAAGCTCGCTGTATTTGGTCGTAGCCAGTTCCATTACTATAAGAGCGGTACCGGATCAGGCGGGATGGTGAACGTCGGACACGTCACGACACCGCTCGAGGCACTACGTGAGCGTACGGACATTCACATCAATGAATCGCTCTATGCGACGTATGAAGAGTGGGTGACGGAGAATCCATTTGACCAAGGTGTCGGTTGGGCGGGTGAACCGTGGTCGCAACAGGAGATGGACGTAACGGACGAACTCGTCGATCAAGCCGCACAAGAGTCAGATGTCGCGCTCATCATGATTGGACGCACGGCAGGGGAAGACCGTGACAACACGGCCGACCCGGGTAGCTACTTGTTGACGGATATCGAACACGCGATGATCGAGTGCGTCACGAAACGCTTCCAAAAGACAGTCGTCGTCCTAAACGTCGGGAACATCATCGACATGAAATGGGCAGAGCAACCGAGTGCCATCCTCTATGCTTGGCAAGGCGGGATGGAAGGTGGAAAAGGACTTGTCGACGTTCTCGTCGGAGACGTGACTCCTTCCGGGAAACTGACAGATACGATCGCTCGTTCGATCGAGGATTATCCGTCGACAAAGAACTTTGGTCACGCAGACAAGGGAATTTATCAAGAAGACATCTATGTCGGCTATCGCTATTTCGAGACGTTCGCGAAGGATGATGTCTTGTACCCATTCGGATTCGGACTGTCTTACACGACGTTCAAAACGGAGGTCAAACAGACTAAAGAAGTCGATGGCGTCCTAACGTTTGACGTGGAAGTGACAAACACGGGTGACTGTGACGGGAAAGAAGTCGTTCAGCTCTATGTCGAGAAGCCACAAGGGAAGCTCGGGAACCCACTCCGGTCAATGGTCGCGTTCGAGAAGACGTTGCTTCTTGAGCCAGGTGAGCGACAGACACTTTCTTTCACCGTCCACATGACTGACTTTGCGAGTTATGACGACTCTGGCGTGACGGGTCATGAATCGAGCTTCGTATTAGAGGCGGGGATGTATCGGTTATACGTCGGAACAGACGTGCGTTCGGCTGCACTCGCTTTTGAGGTCGAGCAGCGTGAGCAACGTGTCCTTGAGACGTTGAGCGAGAATATGGCACCTGTCCTCCCGTTCGAACGGATGAAACCGATTCAAGGCGAACGAGGGTTTGAAGTGAGCTATGAGTCGACACCGCTTCGTGCCGTTGACGTCGAGACACGTTATTTGGAAGAACGCCCTGAGACGCAAGCGTTCACGGGTGACCAAGGCATCAAATTGAGTGATGTGTACCACGGGAAGGCGTCGCTCGACGCATTTCTAAATCAATTGACGGATGAGGACTTGGCTTGTATCGTCCGCGGACAAGGGATGAACTCACCACGCGTCACACCGGGAACGGCAGCTGCGTTTGGTGGGGTGTCCGACCGATTGAACGAGCTTGAGATTCCAGCGGCCTGTTGTGCCGATGGTCCATCAGGGATTCGCATGGATATCGGGACGAAGGCGTTCGCGCTTCCGAACGGGACATTGTTGGCGTCCACGTTCAACGTCGACCTCGTCGAAGACTTGTTTGAGATGACAGGACTCGAGATGCGGAAAAATCGCGTCGATACGCTGCTCGGACCAGGGATGAACATTCACCGCAATCCGTTGAATGGACGGAACTTCGAGTATTTCTCAGAAGATCCGCATGTGACTGGAAAGATGGCGGTCGCTCAATTAAACGGCATGCATCGAGTCGGCGTGACGGGCACACTCAAGCACTTCAGCGCCAACAACCAAGAGGCACATCGTCACGATATCGATTCGGTCGTCTCGGAGCGGGCGTTACGTGAGATTTATTTGAAAGGGTTCGAGATGGCGGTGAAAGAAGGACGTGCAACGTCAATCATGACGACTTATGGTGCGGTCAACGGAATCTGGACGGCTGGACTGTATGACCAAAACACGCGTATCTTACGTGACGAGTGGGGCTTTGAAGGGATTGTCATGACGGACTGGTGGGCAAAAGTGAACTTCCGTGAGGATGAGTCGGCCAACCGTAAAAACACGGCAGCGATGGTTCGCTCGCAAAACGACTTGTACATGGTCGTTGACCGTCCAGACCTCAACTCATTCGAGGACAATACGATGGTATCGCTCGAAGAAGGTGTGGTGACACGAGGCGAGTTGTTGCGGAGTGCGCACAACATTTGTTCATTCATCTTGAAATCACCGGCGATGGAGCGTCTGCTTGGGATTCATGATGGTTCGGTCGAGGTGCTCGGCTTTGAAGACGAAACGAATCAACAGGATGCATTTGAGTTGGACTATCAACATCTCGAAAACGGGGAACACGTTGATTTGTCAGGAATCGACACCTCGACCGGAAACACACACGTCTTCGCTATCTCGGTCGACCAGACCGGAACGTATGACATCACGTTGACTGCCCGTTCGAACGCGGGAGAATTGGCACAGATGCCGGTGACGTTGTTTGCGAACAATATCCCGGGTGCAACGTTCACGTTTAACGGGACGGACGGAGAATGGGTGACGCAGACGAAGCAGATCTTCTTCTTGAATCAGCATAATTATCTCCAGCTCTATTTCGCGTTGAGTGGATTAGAAGTGAAGGACGTGTCCTTCACGCTCGCAGATGAATTCAGTATGAAGAACGGCTGAGCCGCCCTTTTGCCGATTCATTGAATTCGGTATAACCGAAAGAACGACACATCGCAAAGGAGGCGCATACCCGTGGAAAATCGGCTTCGATTTTCTAGGTCTTCACGCACTCATGCAAAGCCATTTGGACGAAAGGCGATCACTTGCATGGGGTGAAACGAATACCTTGATCGCTTGATTTAACGTAACCTATTTGGCTTTGCTCCCTTATCGAATTGGATTCATTCAATAAGGAGCGAGGTATGATGAAGTACGTCAATGCGCAACACATTCTGCCAGAACGATTGTTGCAAGAGGTGCAACAATACGTACAAGGTGAAACGTTATATGTGCCGACCCCGACTGACACGAAACGGAAATGGGGGACGGTCAACGGTGGAAAACAATTACTTGAGAAACGAAACGAAGCCATACGCGCAGCGTTTCGGAACGGAGAGCGAATCGAAAGTCTGGCCATATCCTATCATTTGGCGACGCACACGATTCGAAAGATTGTATACTGCTCGACATGAAGGAGGTACGACTAGTTCGCTAGTCGTACCTTTTTAGGTCGACTATGTTTCTTAATCAAAGTGTACACAGTAAGGAAGCGTCGTCTCCTGTAAACTGAGGATTGAGGAAGGGGGCGACAAGATGTCAGATCCATTTATTCAAAACGAACAATATAATCTCATCAAAGAACAAGTGAGGCTCGTCAAAGAGAGTCGAATGCAAAGCTTGCCGCCTTCTGTTTTGCGGGCAGTCATCGACTTGGCACAAGCGAAAGTGATGTATGCATTCCCTGAGGCAACGACTGAACAATTGAAGCTTTTACAGTTCTCGATGTTACAGATGAACGAAGCGTTCGAAGAGTACATGCAACAATTACAAAAATGGGTTCAACCATTTCCCGTCGTATCTGCCGAGCAGCTGAAGGATTTGTTCCCGAAACAGAAGAAGCTTCGCTTACCGGAGCTAGCCGATGTTGATTTTGGACGACTCACTTATTTGAGTTGGAACGATGGACGTTCCAAGCAAAAGTTGATGATTTGTCAACATGAAGGTCGATTGATTGGCATCGTATGTAAACCGAGCACGAATACGAAGAAAAACATATGTGCCTTCTGTAATCAGTTCACGGACGTGACGTACTGCGTTACGATCACGAAAGCGAAACAAGCGAAAAATCCGGACTATTACAAAGCCATCGGCACATACATATGTGTCGACAGTAAGACGTGCAACAAACATATCACGAGCCAAGAGGCTTTGCATACTTTTGTTCATAAAGCGTTACAGGCCTGACGAGGGAGTCAGGCTTTTTATTTTTCATAAAATACTGTACAACCTTTCCGATATCCCTTTAGATAGAATCCAAGAAGTTTCAATCTAGAAAGAAGGGAATGAATGAAACACGTAGTCATTTTTGATATGGATTGGATCGTTGGATTACAGAAACATATAGCATTCAACAAATCGAAACGTTGGATAAGGGCGATTTAGTGTCAGAAATCGTGAAGAAGTATGAACTACCGGATGGCTTCGTGGTAGGTGACCGATTATCGGAAGTTCTCGAAACTGTATCAAAAGAAACTGTTTCGTGATAAGTGAATCGATTTCAAGGTTGGACTCGTACGTAAAGGACTACATAAAATCGGAGGGATCATCATGCACACGCTTTACATGAAACAAAAAGTGTTCAGTTTACGTGGACGCTTCACCATCAAGGATGCTGACGGACATGATCAATACTTTATCGAAGGTAGCTTTATGAAGTTTCCGAAATCGTTTGAGATTAAAGACGTGAATGGCCATACGGTCACGACGATTACGAAGAAGACGTTCAGTTTTTTGCCGAAGTTTTTCGTAGAAGTGGACGACACAGATATGATGACTATCTCGAAAGAATTTTCATTCTTCAAACCGAAATATTCAATCGATGCGGTCGGGATCGATGTCCAAGGCGATTGGTGGGACATGGATTTTGATGTGACGAAGAACGGACATTCTATCGGAAGTGTTCAAAAGAAATGGTTCACGTGGGGAGACAGTTACGAGATTCGTGTCGAAGAACCAGAGATGGAGCACCTTCTCATCTCCATCGTCGTAGCCATCGATTGTGCGAAAGCCGATCAAGCAGCAGCATCTAGCGCCGCAACATAAAGGGGAGGATCTAATGGAATTTTGGGACGTCTATACGGTGAACCGAGAAAAAACCGGTCGCACGTGGCAACGGGGAAGTCGATTGCCAGAAGGCGAGTATCATCTTGTCATTCACGTGTGTATCTTTAACCAGAAGGGCGAGATGTTGATTCAACAGCGCCAACCGTTCAAGGAAGGTTGGGCAAACATGTGGGATATCACGGTCGGAGGAAGTGCCACGGTAGGGGATACGAGTCAGCAAGCCGCCATGCGGGAACTCGAAGAGGAGATTGGGCTCAAGCTTGATCTATCTCAGACACGACCGCATCTGACCGTCAATTTTGATGAAGGGTTTGACGACATTTATCTGGTCGAAATGGAAGTGGATTTGAATGAGCTGACGCTACAGGAATCTGAGGTGCAAGCCGTGAAATGGGCGGATGAAGCGACGATTCTGCAGATGATTCAACAGCAAGAATTCATACCGTATCACACACCGATGATACCGTTACTTTTTGCCATGCGAGGGCAATGGGGAGGAATCGATCATAAAGCTGCGGTGAAAGTAGATTCGTGAATAACAAGAGATCTGATTCGTATTGAAGAATCAGATCTCTTTTCTTTGAGTTGATTTTGAATCAAATAGACCTCTAGTTTTACATGTACTTTTTTGAAAATGAGTCGATGAGCGGTATCTCTTGTTATGATTTTTTCCGACTAATCAATCGCGCCGTCCGTAAAATCGATGGCAAGAGTTTCCGACGCTGCCGGAATGCGAGATAACGCCCTTCCCACGACGGTTTGAACTTCTGTTTGAACTGTCGCAAGCCACTGAACGGATAGATGTAGCTGATATTTTCAAAAATATCGGCGGCGACGCGCTCTGGCCAGTGCGAGAACGTCTGCCCCCCGACGGCCGCAAGTGGTGCCACGCCGAGTCCGACATGATTATATCCTTCTTCGCGAGCCCATTCGATGATGTGAAGAATCAATACTTCGATTGCTCCAGATGGCGCATCATTTTTCGAACGCATCAAATCGATTGAGATGGCTCCGTCTCCTCGGAGTAACGAAATGAAAGCTACGACGACACCGTCCGCATCTCGTAACAAGGCAATCGGATAACGGGTCAACGTTTCATAGTCGAAGAAACCGAGGGAGAAGCCTTTCTCATTTCGATTGCCAATCCATTCGTCTGAGATGTCTTTTAACTCTTGTAAGAGAAGGAGGCTCGGTTCACAGACGATGTCGAACGTGATGCCCTTCTTCTCAAACTGATTGTAGAGAGAGCGCATATTTGCACGCTTCTTCCCGGATAAGGAGAAGGTCGAGACGTCAATCGTCGCCTCTTCCCCTAGTTTGAAGAACGTGAAGCCGGCATCATGAAGGCGCGGCATCCAATTCGGTGTAATTTGATAAAATAAAGGGATATATCCGATTCGGTCCGCATCCTCGATGAAACGTGTCAATAACGCAGTCGCCGCCTGTCGCTCGCCTTGAATGTCACCAAGAACAATCGCATGGTTCCGCGCTGTCGCAAACAACAGACACGCATCTCCGGCCTCGTTCATGTAAAAGCGCTTATCTGCCATATGGGCCAAGTCAAAACTGCTCGATGTGGGCTGTGTTGCTTGAAACTGTGTGATTCGATGTTCATCGTATGCCTCTCCAAGCGCCGGGCGTTTCCAACGGTCGAATAAGAGCAGAAGCGCACTTGCTACGATCGAAGTCAATAACAAGACGAACGTCGTCAACCAACCGGCTTGATGAGATGTGAAGAATAAGTCATCCGTACCCGCGAACGACTGTAACAAGAGGGCGTGGGTGCCGACATAGAGCAGGACGTAGATCAAGCTTCGAATGAGACGTCCTGTCGTTAAAATCGAGCGGTATCGGACGTGTCGTTTACGTGTCAACCAGACGAACATCGCAAACCCGATGACGACGAAGGTCTCAAACAGGTTTAAACCACGAGCGATGACCCCGATGGTCGCCAAGATGAAGGCAGTGTTGAGTAACCAGAGCGTTCGTTTTGTCCGCACATACATGCCATAGACGGACAAAAACATGAGAAGTCCGGCACTCAACAAGAAAAGGGTTCCGATCCATTCAAACCAGCGATTCACTTCATAGAGCGGCGTCACGCTCGGGAGAAGCGTCTGGAACCAAATCAACAGACTGCTCATGAGTGCGATGAGACTTCCGGTCAATCGTCCCATCTTCGCAAGCGTCCGCGAAACGACGCGCCACACGACGGTCCCAATCTCATACGAGGACCCGATGATTGGCCGATACTCGATTTGTTTGACGACCTGGTCCCCAAAAGCGATAGCCGCAAGAAAGAGTCCGATTAAAAATGGGACGACAAAATAAACGAATCGATAGATGATTAGTGAAGACAGAACGATGTCTTGATGAATCCCAAGTTGAGTCATCCCAACGAGATACAGTAAGTCAAATGTTCCGGCACCCCCAGGGACGAGGGAGACGACACCGACGACCGTCGCGACGATGAATACTGCGAAGAGTTGCACGAATGAGTGCGACCCGTTTAGTAACGTCAAAGCATAAATGGCGACGAATCCAGCGGTGACCCATTCTGCGAGCGAGGTCATCGTATACCCGAGCAGATTGGACCATCCGACGTTTGATCGGCGTGATGTGACGAACAAATAAAACGGGAGCATCGCACTCACGGCGAGTAACACTGGCCAAATCCACGGTTTCGTACCGACGAGCCCACCGGCCGGAAAGATCCCGAGGAGCACACCGATGGAAAGAATGGACAGACCGCTGATAAGTGTCGGAGTCATCCATCCGATGGCACGGAGCAAGCGTTTCGTATCCGTATAGGGACGATAGAGCGAGGTGCGAAGCGCGATCCCAATCACGCCGCCGAAGCCGAGCATCCCGTTCATTGAGTTCGTGATCCATGCCGTTTGAACGATTTTTCGTTTCGGTAGCTCGATATGTAAAGAGCGTAGCAAGAAATAGTCATAGCCCGTCATGGTCAAGACAGCGAATCCACCGAGTAGGATGAGTGTGAACTGTTCCCAACCGGTCAGTTGTTTCAGTGTCGTGAAGGCGGTCGCGAGCGAGAGGTCTTTCAACTCTTGTCCGCTCTGAACCAAGATCAAACCGATTAATGCTATAGGGATGAGCCATTTTAATTGTTTCCATGAAAAACGAGTGCGCATGAGGTTTTCTCCTTATCTGTCATATGACTGACAGTGTCTTCTAACTAAATCGTACTATAGGATACGATTGAAATCTGTAAAACGTTTCAAAAACAGGGGATTGTAAGCGCAAGAAAGAGGACGAAATGTTGATTTTAGATTTGATACAGTGTAAGGAGAAAGGGGTGTGGAGATGCTGACATTTGAAGAAAAATGGGCGAAAGTGCTCGCTTGTGATGCGACGTATGACGGGTTATTCTATACGGCCGTCAAGACGACAGGAATCTATTGTCGACCATCATGCCGTTCCCGCAAACCGAAAAAAGAGAATGTCGATTTTTATATAACGAGACAAGAGGTGGAAGCGAACGGATTCCGACCGTGCAAGCGATGCCAGCCGGAAGGCGAGCATGCCCCACACCGAGCGCTCGTACAACAGGTGACAGTGTATCTGATGGAACATTATAAACAGCCGATTCGCCTCGAACAAATTGCCGAGCATGTCCAGCTGAGTCCGTTCCATTTGGAGCGAACGTTCACCCAAACGACAGGAGAGACGCCAAGGCAACTATTGGAGCGACTTCGTATCGACAAGGCAGCTTATTTATTACGAACGACCGCGATGAGCAATCTGACAGTCTGCTATGAGGTCGGGTTTCAAACACCGTCGAACTTTTACCGCGTGTTCTGTCAAGTGAAAGGTTGTACACCAAATACGTATCGAAAAGGAGAGGACGTATGAGAGAGATGCTAATCGCTGTACAGCAGCCGTTTGATTTTCAAGAGTGTCTCGTCTTTTTAAGTCGGTCAAATCAAGAGGTGCTCCATGTCACGACGGACGAGGCGATTCAAAAGTTGATGTGAATCGGGGAACGCCTTATCCTCATCGAACTTCAAGGAGAGCAGGGTCACATTCGTGTGGTGTTCCCAGTCGATGACGTTTCAGAGATAGAGACGGAAAGCATTGAACGTGAGGTGCGTGACTGGTTAGACCTCGATTGTGACCTAACACCGTTTGAGGCGATGGGGGCAGAGGATGAATTACTGGCTCCTTTGATTGAAGCGCATCGCGGGTTACGGATGATCGGCTTTCCAGATTTGTTCGAAGCTCTCGCCTGGGCCATCATCGGGCAACAGATCACCTTGTCGTTTGCTTATACGATCAAGCGGCGGTTCGTCGAACGATATGGAGACAATCGAGTTGTCGGAGGAAGAACGTATTGGACGTTCCCGCGGGCGGAACGAATCGCCTCGCTCGAACCGGAAGCGTTACGTGAGCTTCAGTTCAGTCGAAGGAAAGCGGAGTATATCATTGATATTGCATGGGAAATAACAGGTGGGACGTTATCAAAATCGGCTCTACAGTCGCAGTTTTCAACTGATATCCGTCAACGATTGCTGTCCATTCGAGGTGTCGGGGCCTGGACGGCGGACTATGTGTTGATGAAGTGTTTTCAAGACGCCTCAGCCTTCCCGGTGGCAGATGTCGGATTGCATCAAGCGATTCATCATCAGTTAGGGACATCGAAGAAGCCCACGATTGAAGAGGTGAAACGTTACGGTGAATCGTGGCAAGGTTGGGAAGGATACGCGACATTTTATCTATGGAGGTCATTATATGGGAACGTATAAATTAGACGTGGAGACACCGATTGGCATCCTGGAAATCATCGGGACGGAGCAGGTCGTTCAATCGATCTTATTCGTCGAACGTAAAGGGACGCAATCACCTGAATCAGATATTCCAAATGTATTGCGACAGTGCCGGGATGAACTAGATGCTTACTTTTGCGGTAAGCGTATGTCGTTTACATTTCCGACTGAGCAAATCGGGACAACGTTTCAGCATGACGTGTGGGATGCGTTACAAACCATCCCGTATGCGGAGACGGCTTCTTACCGAGAACTCGCCGAACGAGTGAAACGACCCGCGGCTGTCCGCGCGGTCGGAGCGACGAACGGACGCAACAAGCTGAGCATCGTTGTACCATGTCACCGTGTCATCGGATTAAACGGGAAATTGACTGGCTATGCCGGCGGATTATGGCGAAAAGAATGGCTCTTACACCACGAGAAACAAGTCGCACATCAAACCCAGTAAAAAAACATTTCCCCCTCCAAATCTGCTACACTAGAAGAGGTCCTATCGTGACGTCGGAATCGACGAAGTTATAGGATGATTCCCGTCACTTATGGAGAAAGTTTTGGAGGAATGCATGATTAAATTATTAGCAGATTCGACGTGTGACTTATCAGATGCAGTGCTTGAACAGTACAACATCGGGGTCGCACCGTTGATCATTACGATGAACAATATGTCTTATCAGGACCGGGTGGATATCCAGCCGGATGATTTTTACGGAATGTTGGAAGCGCTCCCGGAATTCCCAACGACGGCGATGCCGAGCCCGGCGACGTTCTTGAAATTGATGGAAGATGCGGTCGCTTCGGGTCACGAAGAGATTTTATGCATCTGTATGTCGAGTGGCACGAGCGGCTCGTATCAGTCGGCGATCATCGGAAAAGAGTACTTCGAAGAGGCGCATCCTGACTCGACTGTTAAAATTCACGTCGTCGACTCTCGTTCGATGAGTCACGGGAGCGGCTGGCTGTTGCTAAAGAGTGCGCAAATGCGTGAAGCCGGTGCGACGTTCGAACAGCTCGTTGACTTCAATGAGACGTACAAGATGAAAGTGAAGCATTTCTTATCCGTGGACGACTTGGACCATTTGATTAAGAGCGGACGAATCTCAAACACGAGTGCCATCATCGGAAAACTACTCATGGTGAAACCGATTATGAGCATGAAGAACGGGAAAGGTGCCATTGTTGCTAAGGAACGAGGTACCCGTAAAGTGCTGAAGCATTATACGGACGAGTTCGTGAAACGCGTGAATCCGGATATCACGAATTTTGTGATCATCGGGTATACATCCGATCAGCGAGTTGCCGAAAACTTAAAAGCGAAGATTGAAGCAGAAACAGATTTCACAGGCGAGATTTACCTCATGCAGATGGGTGTCTCGGTCGGGACACACGTTGGTCTAGGTGCGATTTCAATGTTTTTCGTAGAGAAGTAATAAAAGCCGTCTCATGTCGAGGCGGCTTATTTGTATGGCCAAATGTGCTCAATAACTGAATTATGACCATCGAAATCGAGGCGATAGACGTCTGGATTACGCATCGTACGCCACATTTCAAAGTCATATCGTGGATCGAGATGTTGTAAGAGGAGTGCGAGCAGATTGCCGTGCGTCACCAATAGTGTCGCGGCATGTTGAGATTGAGCACGCTCCACGACTTGTAGGATGCGATTCGTCGCTTCTTGGCTAGATTCAGCATCAAGTAGTTTGAAAGTCGGGTCGATGAACGATTGACGTAATGGGGTCAGCCAGTCTTCAAGCGGTTCGTGAGACAGGATGCGTTCTCTCAGTAACGGTTCACGCTCGATTGAGAGGTGATGAGAATCGGCGAGTGACGTGACCGAAGCGACCGCATGGATATAATCGCTTGAGATGATCCGATCAATCGAGATATCACGAAAAAAGTCGTGAAGCAGGAGAGCTTGTGCGTGACCTGCTTCCGTGAGCGGTGCATCAGGTTCTTGACCGGAGGCCGAGCAGTGGCGTATCAAATAGAGCGTGGACATGATGGATTCTCCTTGATCATTTTTAGTGAAAAGCCAATAATGAAATATATGTAAAACTATTTCACATCATAGAATATATTTCAATTTACTTAGTGATAAGTAGGAGGAACCAATGAGTCATTTTAAAAGACAATTAGAAAGCTCTCTTTATACTGGGTTTATAGATAAAGATCACCATCATTCTAGTCCATTTAAACCAGAACTTTTAGTAAACGAACGAGTTAAAAGACAGGATGTATTGACCGTGTTACTCGATGAATTGAAAGTTTGTAAGAAGTTTCAATTCGCTGTTGCGTTCATTACAGAATCAGGTTTGGCAACACTCAAATCAACATTATACGACTTGAGTCAAAAAGGTATCCGAGGCGAGATCATTACTTCTACATATCAACTGTTTAATCAGCCAAAAATGTTTAAAGAACTTTTAAAAATTTCGAACGTTGACGTAAGAATTGCAGATGTGAATGCGTTTCATTCAAAAGGGTATATTTTTCAACATGAAGAGTACTATTCATTGATTGTTGGTAGTTCAAACTTAACTGCAGGAGCATTAAAAACAAACTACGAATGGAATATTAAACTTACTTCTCATGAAAACGGTGAAATTGTTCAACACTTTTTCAATCGATTTGAAACGATGTGGAATGAATCGATTCCGTTAACCTTAGAATGGATTAAGGCTTATGAAAATGTATATCGTCCAATGGTTAGAGATCGAGTTGCTGAGTTTCCAAGTATTCATGATTTTAATCAAATTAAGCGGGACCTTGAAATTAAACCGAATGCTATGCAGCGTTCTGCTTTAGACGGTATTGAAACAGTCCGACAGCAATGTCATCAACGCGCACTAGTTGTATCAGCTACGGGGACTGGGAAAACATACTTAGCTGCATTTGATGTTCGTAGGTATGAACCGAAGCGAATGTTATTTGTAGTCCATCGTGAACAAATTTTGAAAAAAGCTATAAGTGATTTTCATAAAGTGATTGGTGGAAACATTGAAGATTTCGGGATTTTGTCGGGAACTAGTCGAGCAATTGATTCTAAATATATATTTGCAACTATTCAAACCATCTCAAAAGATGAAACTTTATATCAATTTGCACGAGAGACTTTTGATTACATCTTGATTGATGAAAGTCATCGGGCCGGAGCAAATACATATCAAAAACTATTAGAATATTTCGCGCCGAAGTTCTTACTTGGAATGACTGCTACTCCTGAACGTTCAGATGGATATGATTTGTTCAGACTTTTTGATTACAATATTGCATATGAAATTCGTTTACAAGAAGCACTTGAAGAAAATATGCTATGTCCATTCCATTATTTTGGGGTAACTGATCTTGAAATTGATGGGGAACAAAAAGAAATTGAAGTGTTTCAAAAACTTGTATCAACTGAAAGAATTGATAGGATTATTGAAAAGATTAAATACTACGGTTATTCGGGGGAAAAGTTGCGAGGCCTAATGTTCTGCAGCTTTAAAAAAGAAGCAATGTATTTATCTGAGCAATTAAATGCTCGAGGTTTTAGAACATGTGCTTTAACCGGGGATGATACTCAAGCGAAGCGAAAGCAAGAAGTAAATAATTTAGAACAAGGATTACTAGACTATATTCTCACTGTGGATATATTTAACGAAGGGATCGATATACCAAGCATTAATCAAGTTGTAATGCTTCGACAAACTGAATCGAGTATTATTTTTATTCAACAATTAGGAAGGGGCTTACGAAAGCATAAATCTAAACGTTACGTAACCGTTATTGATTTTATAGCAAACTATAAAAACAATTATTTAATTCCAATTGCTCTCTCGGATGATCGTTCTCAAAATAAAGATTCTATTCGTCGTAAAGTAATCGATCGGTGCTATATCTCTGGTACATCAACTATTAATTTTGAAGCGGTTGCTAAAGAACGCATTTATGATTCAATTAACCAAGCAAGGTTAACAGATTTAAAAACTTTAAAAGAAGCATATCAGAACTTAAAAAATCGATTAGGTAGACAACCTATGTTGACTGACTTTATAGAGAACCACTCAATGGATCCAATTGTTATAGCAACTAAAAATGGACATTATGGTGCTTTTTTAAGAGTTGTTGAAAGTGAATTGCCTTCTCTTTCGAAAGAGGAAGAGCAAATTTTACTTATGGTAACGCAAGAACTTTTATCAGGTAAAAGAATACATGAGATTTATTTGTTAAAACTTTTGGCCTCTGATCGCTCTATAAGTAAACTCAATTTTATTAACTACCTACATGATCATCATGTTCGAGTAGATGAAGCAACGCTTAAATCAGTAGAGAATGTATTATTATTAGACTTTTTTAATGATGCAGATCGAAAGAAATATGGTAATAAGCCGTATGTTGAATTAGATCGTGACATGTATCGGTTACCTTCACACATACAATCTATGTTACAAAACGAATGGTTTGCTAAGTTATTTAACGACTCACTAGAAGCATCAATCCTAAGAAGTAAACGATATAATCAAACACAACCTTTAACGAGGTTGGAAAAATACACGAGAAAAGATGTATGTCGATTATTAAATTGGAAAAAAGAAGAGCAATCTACGATGTATGGCTATAAAGTTAAGCATCATACATGTCCTATATTTGTAACGTATCATAAAAGTGAAGACGTTGAAGCAAGTGTTAATTACGGTGATTCCTTTATTAGTCCAGAGGTATTTCATTGGTATACTCGGAGTCGAAGAACCACAAAATCTGAAGAAGTGCGCAAAATTATTGATTCAGAGAAAGACAACATTGATATTCACCTATTTGCAAAAAAAGATGATGATGAAGGCGGAGATTTTTATTATTTAGGTGAAGTGAAACCAGATCAACAATCTATAAAAAATACCACGATGCTAAATAAAAATGGTCAAGAACTTCCTGTAGTCACGATGAATTTAATGTTGAGAGAGAGTGTCGATCAACAGATATACGATTACTTGCACGAGATAACGCATTAAAAAAAAGCCGAGGCGTAATTTATACGTTCTCGGCTTCAGTTATTTGATTGATCACATCATTTACTGCAGGTAAATCTGCTGGTGCCCAGACCAAGGAACGTAGATTTTCACGCTTTAACCAGATTAATGCATCATGCTCCGTAGCTATAGGAGTTCCCGATTTTAATTCTGCACGTAATGAAACTAAATGAATAATGAAAGTTTCATATTCATGTACATGTTCATTAATAATTTCATGAGCAGTAATTTCACATTGCAACTCTTCAAAAATTTCACGTTCGAGTGCTTCTTGTAAGTTCTCTCCATCCTCAACTTTTCCTCCGGGAAATTCCCACATGTTTGGAATGAGCATAGTTGTTGAACGAAGTGCACAAAGAATTTCATGTTTTTCGTTTTCAATAACTGCTGCTACGACTTTTACTGTTTTTTTCATTGGTACTCCCTCATTTTTGAGATTTGATTACCTCTATCATAACATTCGTCTTTTTTTTATGAATTCAATCTTCACTTAAAGAATTTTTTCGCCCTAAACCCCTTATCATTCATCACAAAAGAGTTATAATCGGTATAACGATTATAAAATATACGATTAAGGAATGGGGATTCTTCGATTGTATGACAAAAAATTCAGGGGATAAGGATGGGGTTTTCATGAGCAGTACGCAAACGAGAACAGACGTCATTTTAATTGGGGCAGGCATTATGAGCGCAACGCTCGGTTCACTCTTTAAAGAGCTTGTACCGGAGTGGAACATCAAAGTGTTCGAAAAGCTCGATGCAGCAGGGGAAGAAAGTTCAAACGAATGGAATAACGCAGGTACGGGACATGCCGCACTATGCGAATTAAACTATACAACTGAGAACGCAGATGGGACAATCGACATCTCCAAAGCAGTCAACGTCAACGAGCAGTTCCAAATCTCGCGCCAGTTTTGGGCGCATCTCGTCAAGCAAGGATTAATTGAAAACCCAGAGGCCTTTATTCGTTCGATCCCACATATGAGCATGGTCCAAGGGGAGCAGAACGTCGACTTCTTGAAGCGTCGTTTGGAAGCGCTCACAACGAATCCGTTGTTTGAAGGGATGGTCTTATCGGACGACCCGAATCAATTACAGGAATGGTTCCCGCTCATCATGGGAGGTCGGACATCGGATGAACCGATTGCCGCGACGAAAATCGATTCTGGGACGGACGTGAACTTCGGTGCATTGACACGTATGTTGTTTGAGCATCTCACATCAAACGGGGTCGAGGTCAACTATGGTCATAGCGTCGAGGACGTGAAGCGTCTCGACAACAGTCATTGGGAAGTGAAAGTGAAAGACGTGTCTCGGGACACGATTGAGACGCATACGGCACCTTTTCTCTTTATCGGAGGCGGGGGTGGCAGTTTGCCACTCTTACAAAAGACAGGGATTCCCGAGTCGAAACAAATCGGAGGATTTCCGGTCAGTGGGCTCTTCCTCGTCTGTAAAAATCGCGAGATTATCGAGCAACATCACGCTAAAGTTTACGGAAAGGCGAAAGTTGGGGCACCACCGATGTCGGTCCCGCACCTCGACACACGCTTTATCGATGGACGAAAAGAGTTGTTGTTTGGACCGTTCGCTGGCTTCACGCCGAAGTTCTTGAAAACAGGATCAAACTTGGATTTGATCCGTTCGGTCAAGCCGAATAACGTCATCACGATGCTTGCGGCAGGGGCGAAAGAGATGCCGCTCACGAAATACTTAATCGAGCAGGTACTCTTGTCACACGACAAACGGATGGATGAACTGCGTGAATTCATTCCGAACGCCAAGAATGAAGACTGGGAGATTGTCGTGGCCGGACAACGGGTCCAGGTCATCAAAGATACTCCGCAAGGAAAAGGGACGCTTCAATTCGGAACGGAAGTCATCAGCGCGGAAGATGGATCGGTCGCGGCACTTCTTGGTGCTTCTCCAGGTGCATCGACAGCTGTTCATGTCATGTTGAAAGTGCTCGAACAGTGCTTCCCGCAACAGTTGCCGGAATGGGAAGCAAAAATCAAAGAGATGGTTCCATCGTATGGCTTGAAATTGTCGGAACATCCGGACCTGTTTAGAACGATTCACGAATCGACAGCGCTCGCGCTCGGTCTAAAAGAAAAAGATGTGGTACACAATTAATTTACTTGGAGCGAGTATACAATCGTATGCTCGCCCTCTTTGTATAGAACAAGTGATTACTCTTTCACCATTTTTTGGACTTTCGGACCTATCTAGTATGTCATCGATGCGTTTGACGATCCCTTAACTGTTGTCGTTTATTTCTGTGATGGAGAGAGACTTTTTTCGACAGGTTGCGTACCCTTGTGGCGACGATATTGAACCTGTGCCGATGATGGCTCGTCCGTGTTGATGACATCACAAAAAAAAGACCGCTTCCACAGGAAGGGGTCAAGGTGTGAGTGTCGTCATACTTTCATGTAAATACTCAGATATGCTACGATCAATGTCGCTTTCTGAACGATTGAGAGCAAGTGAGATTTCTTTTACCAAAATGGTTTTGGCGTTCTCTAGAATCTTACGATCTTGTTCGTATAGCTTTTTATTCGCATGGAGCGCCTCAATATGTCGACGACTCAATGTATTGACGACTTGAGCGATATCGTGACGGTTCCCTGAATGGACGACATTCAAAAATTCGCGATTGCGATTGTTGGAATGCGGGTTCCATTCAACGCCAGGCGAGCGGAACGACTCTAAAATCTCTAATGCCTCGTCTGCTTCGAGCAATGTCAACATCATCACATTATCGTTATCGACCGGGATGCTGATCTGTAACTTCTGTGCATTGTTGATCGGGTGAAGCGTGTAGTATGATTTCGTTTCTCCTGCGACCGTTTTGTCCGAAATGTCGTCGATGCGACATACGCCATGGGTCGAGTAGATGATTAAATCTCCAGCTTTAAACAAGTCGATCACCTCTTCCTTATCCATAAGCATAGTCGTTCAGAAGGTGAAATGTCAACTCGGTTGACGTTTGGGTTCATATATGCATATAAAAACCGTGCCGATTCTATCCGACACGATTACAGCTTCCAGTCCATGCGCAGAATGATTTTCAGTTGCTCGAAGGCATCTTGTCCAATTCCTTCTCGGATACGTTGCTCGAGTTGCGCTTTGAGCGCCTCGTTTTGTTCATAACAAGTATGGCCGAGCGCAGTCAGTTCGATGCATTTGTCTTTTCGACTCTGTGGATGGTCCGTTACGAGAACGAGTGCTTTTCCTTCAAGGTTCTTAATTAGTTTATGGATGGCTTGTCGAGAGATATGGACATTTCTTGTGACTTCGGCAATAGTCGTGTTCGATTGGTAAAGTGTTGCGAGAATATACCATTCCGAGTTCGAGAGTTGGATATCACTTTGTTCATTCCAAGATTGTTCACTCATACGTCGAACTTGATCATTGCGCTCTGACAATAAATCAAGTAGACGGGTTGACGTTGATGGAGTCAAATCAAGTCACTCCTCTTTCATTTTCGGCTTTTTGGACGTTCCTAACTATACAAAAGCAATTATACCTCGTCAACGTCAATCTAGAACAAAACGAGGCACATGGCCTCGTTTTAATTAACAATCTTTATTTTTGAAGTCGATGACCATGCGTCCTTGAATTTTCCCTTGCTCCATCTCTTCAAAGATATCTTGCACTTCGTGAAGACAACGTTTGTGAACAACAGGCACAACGAGTCCTTCTGCTCCGAATTGGAAAGCTTCCTCTAAGTCTTTACGTGTTCCGACGAGAGATCCGACGACTTCGATTCCATCGAGAACGAGACGAGGAATATTCAAATCCATCGTTTCAGAAGGAAGACCGACTGCTACGACTTTCCCACAAGCGCGAACCGCATTGACAGCTGAGTTAAATGCGCCTTTGGAGACAGCCGTGACGACTGCAGCGTGTGCACCACCGAATTTCTCTTGGACGATGTCTGCCGCATCTCCTTCGGTCGATGGATTGATTGTCAAATCAGCGCCACTCTCTTTAGCAAGTTCAAGCTTATCATCGTTCAAGTCGACGGCAATCACATGCGCATTGAATACATGCTTCGCATATTGAATTGCCAGGTTGCCCAGTCCCCCGCAACCATAGATGATGACCGTCTCACCAGGTTTGACGTCTGCCACTTTGATGGCCTTATACGTCGTGACACCGGCACAAGTAATACTTGATGCCTGTGCAGGGTCTAATCCTTTAGGTACTTTGACGGCATAATCGGCGACGACGATACTTTGTTCGGCCATTCCGCCATCTACGCTATATCCGGCGTTTTGAACGTTTCGGCAGAACGTTTCCCGTCCCGTCGTACAATATTCACAGCGACCACACGCATGATACATCCAAGCGATACTGACGCGGTCTCCGACTTTTAGGCTCGTAACATCGTCAGCGATTTGAGATACGATTCCAATTCCTTCATGACCGAGCACACGTCCTTGCACATCCCCGAAGTCACCGGCCGCGACGTGAAGGTCCGTGTGACATACGCCACAGTACTCGACATCGACGAGCGCTTCGCCTGCTTGTAATGGACGCAATTCCTTATCAACGACTTCGATGTTGGCTTTGCTTGTTGAATTGACAACGACTGCTTTCATGTGTGAACACACCCCTTGTGAGAATTTAGCGAATCTGCCTAAAAAACACTCTGAATCACAACGTTAGGATATCACAAAAAATGGAATGGAAGCGCTTTATTTTTTTATAGCATTTGTCTGAAAAATGAACTTTTTTCACATGAAGATTTGGGGGAATAGAGATAGAAGTAACAAATGGAAGGGGTATGGTTCAGGTGACAAGAACAAAATTATTTCACACATATAAATCAAAAATCTTGCAGCTATCTGATTTAGAGGAAGAGAAGTTAAAAAGTGAAGATTTTTTGTTAGACCGTGATGAAAAGAAACAACTTGATATCTATTACGCACCGTTTGAATATATCAATCCGGATGCTAAAGTCGTTATCGCCGGGATCACGCCAGGGTTGTATCAGATGCGTCAATCGTTCGAGGCGATTCGCGATTTGAAAGGTGCTTCTGATGAAGAAGCACTGCGAGCCGTCAAACAACGGGGAAGTTTCTCTGGTCCGATTCGTAAGAACTTGGTGACGATGCTGGACGATTTGGATTTACATCATCATTTGGGAATCGAGTCCTCTCTCGATTTATTTGGATCGGCGAACCATCTCGTACAAAACACGGCGGTTCTCCCTTATCCCGTTTTCTATAAAGGTAAGAACTATAACGGGGCGAGCCCGGATATGATTCGGACTGAACTGTTTCGACCTTACGTGGAAGGTGTATTCGCTGAAGAGATGGCACAGCTGAAAGATGCCCTCATTCTACCGATGGGCGTGAACGTGAGACGAGCCGTGGAGCTGTTAGTGGAGCGCGGTCTCTTGAACCAGGAGCGGGTCGTGAGCGGGTTTCCGCACCCATCCGGCGGGAACGGTCATCGTCATCGCATCTTCGCCGAAAATCGAGACGCCATGAAAAGACACATTGCTGAACATTTCAAACGACATCCACTCTGAATCGTATAACGAAAAAAGATTGAGCCGACGAATGAACTGAACCGAAAAAGTTAGACACTAAATAGTTTCGTTAGGCGACCTTTAGAACCTGCGTCCGGTATTCCACCGGGCTCAGGTTTTT
>NZ_JACSKX010000014.1:0-59676 GCF_018617835.1 Exiguobacterium sp. s101
GAATTCACGGAACACTGGGATACCTGACGCCGAAAGAGTACAAACAGAGACACCTCTTAAAAACTGTCTAGTTTAGTGTTGACAATCCAGCCTATATTTATAGCCTTTCAGCATGTCCGTCCCTCCTCCCTTCAGAAGATCGTGATGTGTCCTCCTCATCCGTTACCCGCGGAGGGGGAGGGGGAATCTGACGGAATTACGAACTTTTGTTCGTAACATCTGTCATAGGGAGAGAAAACTGTTGGACCGGGCGATTCATCTCCCACCTACGCCGGGCTATGCCCCGAGACGCTTAGAGGAGGGAGAATTCTCGACTGATTTAGTTAAATATTTTTTTGAGTCGATGATAAGAACATTGTATTGTTTTTTGACATCCCCCATTCCGGTTACTCGAAATACTATGGTTCTCTTTCCATCTGACCTCACTTCAACACCCATCTCTTTACATCATCACAGTTGTTTTTTGGTTCGTACACTGCTCGACAGTCTTATTCGCATGTTGAAGGTAACACAAAAAATGACTTCCGTCGGTGAGATGGAAGTCATTTTCAAGCTATTATGCTTCACGCTTTGCGCGAAGTTCAGCAGGTACTTTCCCGCGTTTTGAAATCACTTGTGCGATTCCAACCAATACGATGAACGAAATCAATGCAGCGAAGAAACCAATCCAGATTGACCCTGAAATCCCGAGCACTAAGTATCCGATTGCGGACACAGTCGCTGCGAGAATTGCATATGGCAATTGCGTCAACACGTGATCAATATGGTGTGATCCAGCGCCTGTTGAGCTGAGAATCGTTGTATCGGAGATTGGTGAGCAGTGGTCGCCGAACACCGCACCGGCCAACACAGCAGCAAGGGACGCAAGGAGAAGTTCTGGCTCAACCGCCATGATCAAGTCAGCTCCAATCGGAAGCATCAAACCAAACGTTCCCCAGCTCGTCCCTGTCGAGAACGCCATGAGACCGGCAATCAAGAAGAGAAGGAGCGGCAAGTAAGAAGCTTCAATCGTATCTGTCACGAAACTTGCCAAATATTCACCTGTCTGCATATCACTGATGACCGCAATGATTGTCCAAGCGAATAACAGAATAAGGACAGCTGGCCACATCGCGCGAACACCTTCTCGTACCGCCTTCCCATAGTCACGTCCAGGAATTTTACGTCCGACGAGAAGAAGAAGTGCGACAATTAAACTAATGACGACACCGGCTACGAGCGAACGTGTCACGTCTGTCGATTCGAATGCGCCAATCAACGAAAAGTCTTGCCCGTCTGCCGCGAGTGCTTGGCCTCCTGTGTACAGCATGGCTGATACCGTCGCAATGATGAGCGTGATAATCGGAACGATCAAATCACGTACTTTTCCACCTTCGTGCTCATGTAAGTCTTCACTCATTCCCATTGGTTTCCCTTTTGCGGAATCGTACAATTCGCCTTGGAGGGCACGAAGTTCATGCGTGCGCATCGGTCCGATTGCAAGTCCAGTAAATGCTACATAAGCTGTCAACAAAAGTGCAAAGATTGCATAGAAGTTCATTGGAATGATTTGAATGAACGCTGAAAAAGATGAGTAGCTGTCAATCGAGTATTTCGTTAAAATCCCCGCGATGATGGCGATGATATATGCACCCCAACTCGAAAGTGGACTGATGACACAAACAGGTGCTGCCGTTGAGTCAATCGTATAGGCCAGTTTTGCACGTGAGATGTTTTTTCGATCCGTAAGTGGACGACTGATGTTACCAACCGCTAAGCTGTTGAAGTAGTCATCGATAAAGATCAAAATACCAAGTCCGAACGACACGAGACGTGCACCGCGCGCTGTCTTGACGTTCGCCGCAGCCCATTCACCGAATGCACGTGCCCCACCTGATGTCTGAATAATCGACGATAAAATACCGAGAAGGAGCAAGAACGCAATCAACAAGACGTTCCATTCATTGATTGCTCCGTCCGACCAAAATAGAGCAATGATGTTCGACCACAAGTATTGAATCGAGTCGAGCAGATTAAAATTGTGCAGTAGTAATATCCCTGCGATAATCCCGGCACCGAGCGACGGGATGACCTTTCTTGTTGTAATCGCCATAATAATTGCAAGTAATGCCGGTACGAGCGAGAGTACCGAAGTTGAATAATCTACCATTCTAAATTCCTCCTTTTTTATTAGGATGAGGCCCCCTATGCTTAAAAAAACGCAAAGCGAGGGCATCGGCAACAAAGCCGACACCCTCGCTGGATGTTCCGTCTTTCTTAGCCGACTTGGAGCGCTCCATACGTATAATATGTATGGCAGTCCGACGGGTATTTCCCGTCAGCCCAGCACAACCACACAGACATGGTGTTGCACTTCGGCGATCCTGCCTTTTTGTAGTCCTCATCGTTGTCATCCTCCGACTACTTACTCATCAGCATCGCACCTCTACCTCATCGATAGCACGAATATTCATTTAAAGTTACGTCTAAATTATCACAGGTTGATGTCACATATCAATAGTTTTTTTCATCACGAATGATTCGTTTTAAGACCGCAAGCGCTTCTTGGTCATTTGACTCTACTGCTTTAAAGAAGTCGTTGAAGAAGTGATACAACACGAACCGGTCAGGATGAGACTTCGTCTGTTCCTTGATCGTAGAAAAAATCAGTCGTCGCAAACGACGTTTCGTTTGCGTTTCTTCCGGTAATTCTTCACATCGGTCCTTGAAAGCACGATATACAGAATTGATCAATTCCTCATGTTCATCATACGACCGATTATAGGCAACTTGTTCCATCTGTAATATCCCCCCTTTCAATGTTGACCCGATGAAACTTGACGTAACTATACCAACTTCCTGTCAGGCATTCAATCGTTATCGACCGTTCTTAACAAAAATCATACGTTAGACCGAGTCAAGACTTGATAAATGAGAAAGTGGTCACGTCGAACAACCCCATATCGGTCAATTTCAAATCAGGTATGACCGGTAAAGCGAGGAATGACATTGTCAAATACGGATTGAAATGGCGGTGTGCCCCAACAATATCGAGTGCATCATTCAACTGTTCCAAAATGTCCGCCACTTCTCGGTATGGACGTTTCGTCATGAGGCCTCCGATTTCAAGTGGAAGCACGGCGAGCACTTTCCCTTCCGATACAGCCACGACTCCACCACCTACTTTTTCAAGCGTTTGAGCTGCGAGCAACATATCTTCCGGGCTGACTCCAGCAATGACCAAATTATGACTATCATGGGCTACAGTAGCCGCAAGCGCTCCTCGTTTTAACCCGAATCCCGTGACCGCAGCAAGCGCCATGTGCCCTGTTCCGTGATGGCGTTCGATCACAGCGAGCGTTGCGATATCTTGTGATAAATCCGCTCCTGAAGAATCCGGTTGGAACGAAAGGCGCTGTCGTTTCGTCAATAAGCTGTTCGGCAGCACTTGAATGACATCGACCGCTTCCTCACTTGGCTCGAGTCGGAATGAATCGACTGTCAGCTCAGGTAACGCAAGTTCACCTTTCATGGGTTTCGGCACTTCTATCCCTTCAGCATCAAATGTTGCACTCCCTTGTTCGGCGACGAGCGTACCGTTGACATAGACTTGTTCAATTTTTACCGATTCGACGTCTGACAAGATAACGAAGTTTGCTTTCTTACCAGGTGCGATCGCCCCGACCTCTTTCAATCCATAGGCCTCTGCAGCATGCAGACTTGCGATAGCATAAGCCGTTTCCGGCTTGAGGCCTTGCTTGATGGCGGTACGGATGTTGTAGTCGATCCCACCTTCCGCGACTAAGTCATCTAAGTGCTTATCGTCCGTACAGAAAAGGAAGCGATGGGCGTTGCTTTCTGTAACGGCTAGACTGACCTTTTCCACGTTTCGAGCAACTGAGCCCTCACGAATCTGAACGTAAAAGCCGCGCCGTACCCGTTCCATCGCCTCTTCAGCAGTTGTACATTCATGGTCTGTCATGATTCCAGCAGAGCGATAGACGTTCAATTGGTCAGGATTTAGACCTGAAGCATGTCCGTCGACCACTTTACCCGCTTGCTCCGTCTGCGCAATCTTTTGAAGCATGTCTTCACTTCCCGCTTCAACCGATGGATAGTCCATGACTTCACCTAAGCCATGCACCCCTGGGTCCCCTAAAAATGGAGCCAAGTCTTCAGCATACAGCTTTGCACCCGCATGTTCAAACGGTGTCGCCGGTACACAGCTCGGTAGCATCATCCGGACATCGAGTGGAAGACCTTTCGCATCTGCTAACATATATTCAATTCCAAGCGCTCCGTTCACGTTCGCAATTTCGTGCGGGTCGGCAATCACTGTCGTGACGCCTAGTGGCAAGACGGCTTTTGCAAACTCATGTGGCGGGACCATCGATGACTCGATATGGACGTGTGAGTCGATAAAGGATGGTGCAAGTGTCCATGCCGGGTCGTGGTATTCGACTTCTCCCTCATATCCGTCCCCAATTGCTACGATATACCCTGCATCGATGGCGACGTCTGTACGAATCGTTTCACGACTGTACACGTCAATCACAGCGACGTCTTTAAAGACGACGGCCGCTTTCTTTTTCTTTGCGGCGATGTCAATCAAATGTTGTTTCTCCATCTCTCGTTCTCCTTATTCCACGTATTTTAACTATCTTACCAAGAATATTCTTTTCGTTGCAATTTCTTTTTCAAGTTGTGCGACAATGATAACATATTTATCTAAAAGGGGTTGCAAAGATGCAATATAAATTAGAAAAACTGATACCTCAAGTCAATCCGACGGCTTATGTTGCACCGGGAGCACATGTGATTGGTGACGTGACGATTGGGGCTCACTCGGGAGTCTGGTTCAATACCGTCATTCGAGGAGACGAAGGGCCTATTCAAATTGGTTCTTACGTCAACATCCAGGATGGTTCGATGATCCATCAATATGAAGGCTCACCGACTATCATCCATGACCGTGTCTCAATCGGTCACATGGCGATGATTCACGGTTGTGAGATCGAAGAAAATTGCCTAATCGGTATGCATGCCACCGTACTCGACGGAGCGAAGGTCGGAAAAGGATCGTTCGTTGCAGCCGGTGCGCTCGTCACGCCGAACATGCAAATTCCTGAAGGGGTGATGGTGATGGGTGTTCCCGCAAAAGTCGTCCGTCCGTTGAACGATGAAGACCGTTTTGTTATGGAAAGAACGGTAAAGAAGTATGCGAAACGCGCTGAACAATATAAACAGTCGTGTATCCCACTATGTGAGACACCTAATTTATGAAAGCGTTTGCAAGATTCATAAAATGTTAACGTTTCTCTCGAATTTTCTACATAGTTCCTTTGTATACTGAAGTTGTAGCCAAGCTGACGTATTGAAAGGAGCTCACTCTATGTATCCGAACCATGATCAACTCATGCTAGACCTGTACGCCTCATCCATCGATCCGAGTTATGGCCTTCATATCGATGATTCTTTCGATGACACTCTTCACGGTGCGCATCGTGAGGTTTGGGAACGTATGCATTTGGATAATAGTAGAGAAGAAGATTCTAAAAACGGAGGAACGACTGGATGATTCCAACACCTGTGATTCAAGATTGGCTCGCAACTAAATTGAAGCGATAAATGACCAATATATAGATTAAGCGAGCGAAGGGCCATCCCCTCGCTCGCTTTTTTATTCGAACATGATGAGATGTGAGTCAATCGGTTGTCGCGCTTTTGGTGAAGGGATATCCTCGACATCATATTTACCGATTTGAAGTAAACCGATAAAGGTTTCCCCTTCCGCTCCAATCATCTCTTTCAACCGTGCATCGTCAAATAGTCCACCTGTCCGCCACACCATCCCGATTTCACGTTCACTAAACAAGAGTTGGATATTTTGAATAAACGTCGCCGTCGCGAGCAACGCATCACGATTTCCTTTGTCCGTCTCAAAATGTTTTGCCGTCACATATATACAGGTTGCCGCATTCAAGATCCGTCCGGTCACCTTTTCACGTTGTCCCTCTGACGCCTCCGAGAAGGCTGGTTCGAGCGCATCGAGTAACACTTGCTTCCCGTCTCCATTGAACACATACGCGTTCCATGGTTCGACTTTATTGTGAAATGGTGCATGATGTGCCGATTGCAACACTTCATAGAGCACTTTCGTATCAATGGGTTCTTCTCTGAACATACGGACCGTACATCTTTCTTCAATTAATTTTTGTGCTACTGTCCTTGTCATGACCGTCACTTCCCCCTTTTTTTCTCTTCTCTATCATAATTGAAAAACGTTCTCATTTCAAAATCAAAAAAGACTACAGATTACTCTGTAGCCTTAAGTCGATTGACCAATGACTTCACATGCCACCAAGTCTTCAAACGTTTGGCGACGGACGACAAGGCGATGTGTCCCGTCCTTCACGAAGACAACAGCGGGACGAAGCATCTGGTTATAGTTACTCGCCATCGAGAAATTGTACGCCCCCGTTGCCTTGACGAGTAACAAATCACCCGGCGTGACAGAAGGAATCAACGAGCGGTTCGAGATGATATCTCCCGATTCGCAGCACGCTCCGACAATTTTTGCCTCGAGCGTCTTCTCTTCATTCATTCGTGTCGCTGCCACGACTTCGTACTCCGCGTCATACAATGCCGGACGGATATTATCCGTCATCCCGCCATCGACGGACACAAATGTACGAACACCGCTCACTTCTTTGACGGTCCCCACTTCATAAAGCGTGGCACCTGCATTGGCGACGAGCCAACGCCCTGGCTCAATTCCGACTTTCGGAAGTGGGAGCTCGCGAGCGCTCACTTCTTCAACCAATGTCTCCATGACTTGCTCCATCGTCCGGGCAAAATCGAGGTATTCGTCTTCATCCAAGTAAGCGACGCCGAATCCACCACCGATGTTCAAGACGTCCGTCGTATACCCGGCTTCCTGACGAATGTTATCCATGAACCGGACCATCGTCTTCACCGTGTTAGTAAAGAGAGTCGGATCTTGAATTTGAGAGCCGACGTGACAATGGATTCCCTTCAACTGTAAATGCTCGGCTTCTAACGTCGCACGAACAGCGTCCAAATACGTGTCGTCATGCGTCGGGAAACCAAATTTTGTATCAACCCCACCCGTTTGAATCGCCGCATGGGCACCTCCAACGACTTGAGGCACGATGCGGAGAAGCACATCGACTTCACGATTATATTCAGCCGCAAGTCCTGACAAGAGGCTAATTTCACGCATATTGTCGATGGTAAAGTGTGTAATCCCTTGTTCGAGCGCGTATGTGATGTCAAGAATCGTCTTGTTCGACCCGTGGACGTGAATGCGCTCCGCCGGTACACCGGCATGCAGTGCCACGTACATCTCACCCCTTGAGACGACGTCGATGCTCATTCCTGCCGCCATTACTTTTTCATACACGGCCGCAATCGATAACGCTTTTGACGCGTATAACGCATACGTGTTCGGATACTTGTCTAAAAACGTATCCTGAACAATCCCGAGGCGACGCTCTAGTTCTCCTTCACTCATGATGTATAAAGGTGTCCCGTACGTCGCTTGAAGTTCACGGACGGACACACCTTCGATCAAACATTCTGATTGATTGGTGGTGTACATACAATTCCTCCTTCAAAGCGATGTGGAATGCGCCACGAACGGGCACAGAGCTGTTCTGAGTTGTTGGCGTAGCCAATACGTGTCACATCATCGATTTTTGTTTCTATACCGTACAACGTGACCTGGTCGCCGATGTGCACATCCTCGTCGACTTTGATGAAGCTATGGCTCATAAAAATGTTACTGACGAACGGATAAGCTTTCCCGTCAATGTGAACGGGTAAATGACGTCTCGCTCGCATCAATCCATCCCCGTATCCGACCGGAAGAACGGCGATTCGTTCCTTCGTTTCGGCCTTGTATCCCGTCCCATATCCGACATGAGCCCCCGCTTCAATGTCATGGACCGCGACCACTTCCGTTTCCCAGTGAAAAGCAGGAACTAACCATTCGACCGGCTCGACCGAAGAATAGCCGTATAAGAAGATTCCGACACGCACATGTGTGCAATGATGCAGACGTGAATCATCTTGAAGCGTGGCCGCACTGTTTGCCGCATGAATCAATTCAAACGTATGACGTTCCATCAAACGTGTCGACC
The DNA here is from genome assembly GCF_018617835.1 of Exiguobacterium sp. s101. Lineage (NCBI taxonomy): Bacteria > Bacillati > Bacillota > Bacilli > Caryophanales > Exiguobacterium > Exiguobacterium sp. s101. The sequence continues at coordinate 8,142 of NZ_JACSKX010000014.1, forward strand.
AGTCGGCAAAACGTTCGACTTGAACGCTATGCTCGACTTCCGCATTGTCTGCATCCGCAAGCGGGAAATGTGTACATAACCCAACGAGGTTTAACCCTTCATCCTGACAGAAGGCGACGATTTGTAGCGCTTCTTCAAATGTTTTGGCACCGAATCGATTCATGCCGACATCTAGTTTTAGATGTAGGCGAACACCATCGAGATGCTCCCGCTGTGAGACGAGCCATTCATACGACCCGATAGCAACATCAAAGTCACGGGCATGCACGTGTTGCCACGTATATACCGGGTTCATGACGAGGACACGAGCCTTTTCCGCATGCGTTCGTACTTCAATCGCTTCTTTGAGCGTGGTCACCATGAAATGACGGACCCCTTCATCGTACAAAGTCGTCACAACTGGCTCCATTCCTAGGTTATAGGCATTGTTTTTCACGACCGCAAACACAGGGCGTCCTAGCGTTTCAATCCGACGTTTGTTTTTGCGAATCGCACTCAAGTCAATTGTGACTCCCATACTGTAAAACCCCTTTACTCTTTCACTGCTGATTTAACGAACGTAATCCAGTCGCGGTGTTCTGGAAGTTGTCCTGTCACGGCCTCACGATAGCGTGACAACATTTCTGTCGCGACCGTCTGGACGCCGCTACCGATCGAGATATGGTCGACTTCGATGACGCTCGTCACCTCGGCCGCTGTTCCTGTCAAGAAGATTTCATCGACCACGTACAGCTCGTCGCGTCCGATATGGCGCTCCACGACTTCATAACCTGCTTCTCGCGCAAGTTGCATGACCGTTTGACGTGTGATGCCATCTAATACAGAACAGTCGAGTGATGGTGTCGTGATCGTCTTCCCTTTGACGAGGAAGATGTTCGCGACACTCGCCTCACTGACGTTCCCATTCATATCGAGGGCGATCGCTTCATCAAATCCATCACGAAGCGCCTCTCCTTTTAATAGTTGTGAGTTCATATAGTTTGATGCCGCTTTCGCTTGCATCGGCATCATTGTAGAAGACACACGGCGATACGAGGCCACTTTTGCCCGAATCCCAACTGTCTTGCTGAAATATTCGCCGAGCGGCCAACACGAGATGGCAACATGTACCTTCGTCTCCGTCGTCGGCATAAGTGCTTGCCATGGTGTTCCAAGGAAGACGAACGGACGGATGTAACATGCTTCAAATCCATTTCGTTCAATCAATTCCATCGTCGCTTGTTCGAGCTCATCCACCGTATACGGTAGTGTGACGTGGTAGTATGCACACGAGCGAACGAGTCGCTCCAAGTGCTCACGCAATCGGAAGATGGCGGGGCCTTCCTCCGTATGGTAGGCACGAATCCCTTCAAAGAACCCACTTCCGTAGTGAATCGCGTGTGTCATGATACTCGTGTTTGCGTCAGTCGGCTCAATCCAAACCCCGTCTTTCCACATCCATTGTCCATACTGTTCCATAATAAAACTCTCCCATTCCTCGTTGTTTATATTTTCTGTCTATTATACGTTAGAGAGAGCGTAAGTCATCAACAAGTTGCGTTTTTTCAGAAGTTTTTTCATCTTTCTGTTTGATGATTCGTGCCGGTGTTCCCGCAACGACGACACCTGGAGGGACGTCTTGTGTGACGACACTGCCTGCCGCGACAACCGCATTTTCACCAACACGAACCCCTTCCAAGATGACCGCGTTCGCTCCGATCATGACGCCATCTTCGATGATGACCGGATCTTTTGAAGGTGGCTCAAGGACACCAGCGACCACGGCACCAGCGCCAAGGTGAACGTTTTTCCCGAGCGTTCCGCGTGCCCCGATGACAGCATTCATGTCGACCATCGAACCATCTCCAATGACAGCTCCAATATTGACGACAGCTCCCATCATGACGACCGCGTTGTTCCCGATTTGGACGTGGTCTCGGATGAACGAACCTGGTTCGATTCGTGCATTGAGCTGTGTCGTATCGAGCATCGGTACGGCACTGTTGCGACGGTCGTATTCGAGATGTGAATCCGTGATGACCGACGCATTGGCTTCTAAGAACGTGGCCGCGCGTTCTGCCGTCGTCAAGAACAGTTTCGATTCATCTGTTCCAAATGCTTTTGCTTCCTCGATTTCAAGCCCCGCCAATTGACCGTTGACGTAAAGCTTTACTGGTGTTTCCTTTTTAGCATCTTTAATATATTGTGCGATTTCATAAGCGTTTGTGAGTAACATGAGTAGCCTCCTCGTATAAGTTCGATAGATTATATAGTCCTGCCGGGCGATCGATGATCGTTGCCGCAGCGGCAAGGGCTCCGTTTGCAAAGACGCGTTTGGATAACGCGGTATGTTTCAATTCAATCATTTCATCATCTCCGGCGAAGAGCACAGCATGCTCACCGAAAATCGTGCCACCACGGATGGAATGCATGCCCAACTCCTCAGTTCCACGCGCTTCACGCCGTGACGTTCGCTCGTAAATCGGTGTCACCTCACGCTTCGCTTCGATGGCACGGGCCAATAATTCTGCCGTACCGCTCGGGGCATCGACTTTTTTCCGGTGGTGTGCCTCGATCACTTCGATGTCATAACCGAGCGTAAGTGGGACGAGTTGGTCGAGTAACTGTTTCAAGAGTGCGATCCCGTAAGACGTGTTATACGACTGAAAGATTGGGATATCTTGTGAAGCCGTCTCGATGTCGGCCAGTTCCTCCGATGTGAAGCCGGTCGTCGCGATGACGAGCGGAATATTGCGTGCCCGCCCGAACGTGAGCAAGTCAGGGAGAAGTGCCGGATTCGAAAAATCGATCACGACATCGACCGGGGCGTCCACCTCGTTCAGTGATGCAACATGTTCTCCACTTCCCGGTGAGACAATTGCCGAGACGTTTACACCTTGCGCATGAGCGACCTCTTCGACAATCCGCCCCATCGCACCAAATCCGTGGATGAGAACATTCATTGTCTCACCTCATTGAATTGCTCCATTGCTGACAGCAACTTCGCTTCAGCCGTCGCGCTCATCGGGACGAGCGGTAGGCGTGGAGCACCAAATGCGAACCCTCTCGCTTGAAGAGCCGCCTTCACCGGAATCGGATTCACTTCTGCGAACAGCTCATCGATGACAGGGAGCAAGCGAAGTTGCCATGCGCGGGCCGTCTCTAGATCACCTGCCAAAAGAGTTTCAGCTAGTGCGACCGTCGCACCTGGGTAAACGTTTGATAAAACCGAAACGACCCCTTGTGCGCCCCAAGCCATATATGGCAAAATTTGATCGTCATTTCCACAGTAAACGGTGAATCCTTCTGGAATGTGAGCCATCATCTGCGCCATGACCGAGATATCCCCGCTCGCTTCTTTTAAGGCCGTGATGCGTGGATGTTCTGCGAGTTCTCCGACCGTTTCAGGAACCAACGCGACGCCAGTCCGTGACGGAACGTTATAGAGCATAAGCGGAATGGGTGACGCATCCGCGATCGCGGTGAAATGTGCAATCAGCCCAGCCTGTGTCGACTTGTTGTAGTACGGTGTGACGACCATCGCCATCTCAGCTCCAAGTTCTGCTGCCCGTTTTGTTTTTTCGATACTGACAGCTGTATTGTTTGACCCGGTTCCTGCGATAATCAACGCTCGACCGTTCGCGACCTCGACCGCTCGAACGAGCAACGTCTCAAACTCTGCGTCTGTGAGCGTCATCCCTTCGCCGGTCGTCCCGCCGATGACAAGACCACTCACACCTTCCTGAATTTGCTCTTCAATCAATGCTACCCATGCCTCTAGATTCAACTGCCCATTTTCTTGAAATGGGGTCGCGAGCGCTGTTGCCACTCCTGTGAACATGTCATCTCCTCCTTATTTCGTCGCTGTTTGACCAATCATACATTGTGCGATTTGAACGGCATTCGCCGCCGCCCCTTTTCGAACGTTATCCGCGACGCACCACAGATGGAAGGTATTCGACTGCGAGTCGTCTCGGCGAATTCGTCCGACATACACCTCATCCGTCCCATTCGCATCAAGTGGTGTCGGATAGGCCAGTTCGGATGGATTGTCTATTAACACGACACCAGGCGCATCGGCGAGGACGGCTTTTACTTCTGCGACTGTCGCATCCCGCTCGAGCGACACCGTGATCGAGACCGCGTGACTATTTCGTACCGGTACCCGGACACAAGTGGCCGTCACACCGAGGTTCGGCGCGTTCAAAATTTTGCGCGTCTCCTCAATCATTTTTTGTTCTTCTTTCGTGTAACCATTCTCTAAGAACACATCGATGTGCGGCAAGACGTTATCATAAATCGGATACGGATAATTCGTCGGCGCCTCTCCACGCGCACCGCGTTCGAGGTCATCGATTCCTTTTTGACCCGATCCCGATACCGCTTGATAGGATGTGTACGCAACCCGTGTCAGTCCGTATACTTCCGATAGAGGCGCGAGCGCGACGACCGATTGAATCGTTGAACAATTCGGATTTGCAATGAGCGTCTTCTCCGGACTGAGTTCGACCCGATTCACTTCCGGTACGATGAGTGGAATTCCTTCTTGCATTCGAAATGCGCTTGAGTTGTCGATGACGATGACCCCTTGCTCACTCAATCGCGGGGCATATTGCTCACTGATGCTCCCACCAGCAGAGAAGAGTGCGATATCGATCGGATCTGCATAAATCGCATCGGTCAATTCGCGAATCACGACCGGTTGCCCGTTCACTTCGACCGTTTTCCCTGCTGAACGGGCTGAAGCATAGAGTCTCAGTTCGCTGATTGGAAATTCATATTCTGTTAAGACGTCAATCATTTTTTGTCCGACGGCACCTGTTGCACCGACGACCGCTACATTATACATCGTGCTACCCCCTTATAAGTTGAATCGAGCCGCAATGGCTGCGACTGCCGCTTCAACGTCTTGATCTTGAATCGTATAGGAAATACTGATTTCAGATGTCGTGACTTGATAGAATGGAATCCCCATCTCGCGGAATGTCGCAAAGAGCTCTGATGCGACGCCTGTCGCGTCTCGCATACCGATTCCGACGACAGAAATTTTTGCATGTTCCGTGTGACGATCGATTTTGATTTGAGGCAAAGTCGCCGTCAACTCTGCGAGTGCCTCTTCTAAAAACGCTTCCTCATCTAGCGGACATGTGAATGACAGGAACACTTCCCCGTCAAACGCTGTCTGCGAAATCATATCGATATTGACATGACGTTCTGACAATCGTTCAAAGATGTCCGCGACCCCGGCTGCTGTATGGGGGATATGTTTGATTGAGACACTGAGTACGTTCTTAACGACACTCACACTCGTGACCGCTTTCTGTTCCATTGCTTGCGTCGTATCCATGATCCATGTTCCTCCTTCGCTCGACAGCGTCTTTCCGACAAAAATATTGACATCATATTTTTTTGCGAGTTCGACGCTTCGCATTTCCATCACTTTCGAGCCGAGTGCACTCATCTCCATCATCTCGTCGTATGAAACGGTGTCTAGACGTTTCGCCGCCGGATGAATCCGTGGGTCTGTCGTATATACACCAGCCACGTCCGTATATATTTCACAGCGTTGACTGAATATGGCCGCGAGTGCGACTGCCGTCGTGTCCGAACCGCCGCGTCCGAGCGTCGTGACGTCACCCGCTTCATTCACGCCTTGGAATCCAGCGACAATCAAGACATCGTATTGACGCAACTTCTCGTGCAACACTTCTTTTCGAATCGCTTTGATTTTGCTCTTCGTATGAATACCCATCGTATCGATCCCGGCTTGTTGCCCGGTGAGAGAGATGGCCGGCACGCCCCTCGAGTTCAAGGCGATACTGAGTAAACTGATTGTCTGTTCTTCACCGACGGCGAGTAGACGGTCGAGTTCTCGAATCATCGGACGGTCGGTGATTTGTTTGGCGAGTGACAGGAGTGAGTCCGTCGTCTTGCCCATCGCCGACACGACGACGACCAACTTCTCTCCGGTCGCCACACGTGTCTGTAAATAATCTGAAATGGCTTGTATTTGTTCGATTGTGGCAACAGAGCTACCACCAAATTTCAGTACGGTTGTCATCAAGTTCCTCACTTTCAAGATGTGCACCAACAGAAAAAGCGGCAGACCGGTAGGAAGCACTCTCCCTACGGTCTGCCGCTTGTACGCGCAGTTGAAAAACGATTAAAGAATCGTTCCGTAGATAGCGCTCCATGGTAGTTGACCATGGCAGTGTAGGCGTTGTTCACGACTACCCCAGCCTTGTTCACACGCACGTGAACGTCGACTTCGGCGAATTTCCCCTTTCGGCCCGGTCCGGAATGCGTCCGTTTCAACCAAGCTTACTCATGTCATTCGCAACCTCTATCTGTCAGTTGTTAGTATTAGTTATAACAAAACGAAATCTTCTTGCCAACCTTTTTTAGAAAAATGGGATATTTCAAAAAAAGAGTTACCACGTTTTCTTCATCATACGATGCGGAATATCCGCATCCAAAAACTCGTCTCCGAATGCCTCGTACCCGAGTTTTTCATAAAACGGAAGCGCCGTCAGTTGTGCGCCTAATCGTAATTCACCCAACCCTCGATGTTTTGCCACACGTTCGACTTCGTTCATGACATCTTTCCCATATCCATGTCCCCGTGCCGACTGGATTGTCGCCACCCGTTCTACTTTTCCGATGTTCGAATCGATGGGACGAAGGCGTGCCGTCGTCACAGGCTCCGAGTCAAGGAGACCGACCACATGTGTACACACATCGTCTAAGTCGTCATATTCTAAACTCGCATCAATTCCTTGTTCCTGAATGAATACAACTTCTCTCACTTGTCTCGCCTGTTGAATCAAATGAGCTTCTTGCCCACTTTGAATCGTCAACATGAAAGCACCCCTTCCTGCAATCGTTTCACGATTTCTTCCATCCCTCGCTCCAGCTCAGACACGGATGTGAATCGTGCTTGTGCCTGCTTATGGTTTCCGCCGCCACGACCAATCTGCATCTCTTGAAGGGCGGTTTTCAAGAATTTACCGATGGCGATATCATGCGTCCCATCATGCATGACAAACAATTTCTGCGTGCCATAGTTGGCTCCAACCGCAATTCGTCCCGTCGCGGCAATCCGTTCGATGATGGCGGTCGTCAACGTTTCAGCTTCGGTCCGCCCCACATGTAACGCTACATAGTTATCTTCTTTCAACACTGCCTCTACTTTCGCTTTCGCAATCCGTTCTTCTAGCGTCTTAATCTCTTTTTCACGTTCTAGACGAATCGTATGTTCTTCAATCACACGCTCTGCCACGGATTCATTCGTTGTCGAGAATGTATGGTGAATCGAACGTAACGCTTCTCGCGCTTGTTGGATCGCCTCGATCGCCCGATTTCCGGCCACATACGTCAAGCGAATATTCCCTCTGACTTTCTTCATTGCCGTCACGTGAATCGTACCGAGTTGTCCGGTTGTCCCCATGTGGGTGCCGCCGCATGCATTGTAGTCAATCCCTTCGATTTCTACGATGCGAATCATCCCCATGCGATCGGTCGCCTTCCGTAAACGCGTTCGATCCACTTCTTCCTCCGGTATCTCATACACATGAATCGGACGGTTCTCGTAGACCAGTTGTTGCAACTCATGCTCAAGTGCGTTAATTTGTGACCAGTCCATCGTTGTCGTTTCAATCTCAATGGACGAGTCGGCTGACCCAATTCCAAAGCTGAGCGTGCGAATGCCGTGACGGTCCTCTAAGATTGCCGTTAAAAGATGTTGAGCAGTATGTTGAATCGAATGATCACGTCTCACATCTTCATCGATTCGAGCCTCTACCGTTGTACCAATCGGTAAGGACTCGTGCAAGAGGTGCCGAACCTCGCCTTCAATGAGTTGTATATCTAATACTTCATGTGATCCAATCCATCCCCGATCGGCTGGCTGTCCACCGCCTTCTGCATAAAACGGACTGTTCTCAAGTGTATGCCAATAACCTGATTGATCCATTTTGACCGCAGTTACGACTGTTTCCAATGTGTGTTGATTCATCTTCCCCTCCACCTTTTCTCTTTAAAAAATCTGTTCAGACAACTAGTTTGATTTCGTCTATAATGAAACATACACCTTCTCAGTCAGGAGCGAAATGATATGTTAGAAATTGATAAACAATCTCCGTTACCTATTTATTATCAAATTGAAGCGTACTTAAAGCAACAAATTGATGACGGATTGTTAAAACCAGGAGACACCCTGCCTTCAGAGCGTGAATTTTCCGAGCAATTTCATGTCAGTCGAATGACAATTCGTCAAGCGATTATGAATCTCGTCAACGCCGGTTATTTGAGCCGTCAAAAAGGACGGGGCACCTTTGTCGCGAGTCAAAAGATTGCGATGACATTATCCGGACTGACGAGTTTTTCTGAAGAAATCAAACATCGAGGCATGCGCCCGCTCAGTCGTCTCTTATCGTACGAGGTCATTCCGGCAACGGATCTCATCGCCCAGCAACTGAGCATCCCAAATCAGACACCTGTTTATGAAATGAAGCGGCTACGACTCGCAGATGACAATCCGCTTGCGCTCGAAACAGCCTATATCCCAGTCCATTTATTGCCGGATCTGACGCAAGATGACGCCACGGGCTCTATTTATGCGTACGCCGAACAACGTGGACTACGTCTGAAGAATGCCACGCAGACACTCGAAGCTCGAAGCGCCGGTCCTGAAGAAGCCAAGCTCCTCACTATCTCTCCGAACGCTCCGGTACTGTTGATTGACCAGCGAACGTATCTCGATGATGGCGGCATGTTTGAATATAGTCGTTCCCTTTTCCGTGGAGACTCGTACTCTTTGACCGTCGCGATGGATCGCATATAAAAAAAGTTTGCCCGAAGGCAAACTTTTTTTATTGAGCTTCGTACGTTACCCCGTTCGGGTCTAACGTGTAAGACTCAAGTTCTGTATCTGACATCGGCTCGACACGGTTACCCGCATCCGCTTGTTGCACGCGATAACGCACTTCTTCAAGAAGCGGCTCATTCAAGAAATAGTAGAAGTGACCGTCATCTGCTCGGGCACCTTCACCTGTCAGTTGATATTGTACCGTATCGTGCAGTGCCCCGACATCTTCAATCAAACGCATATAGTCATTTGGTCCAAGCGTTGTCTGCATATTGTCCCCAACGGCTTTCAGGACCTTATCATAGTTGTTAAGGAGTGAAGTGCCGAGTGATTGTTCGAGCACGGCATTGATTACTTCCATTTGACGTTGTCCACGTCCAATGTCTCCACGGGGATCGTCATATCGGTTTCGGACATAGGCAAGTGCCTCTTCACCAGAAAGCTGTTGAAGTCCCTGTTCGATTTGGACCGTTTCACGTGATGCATCATAGCTGTTTTGTTGTGAAGAGAACGGGACATCAATTTCAACGCCACCTACGGCATCAATGAAATCGACAAACCCTTGGAAGTTTAACGAAACGACATGATCGATTTCTACGCCGACCAAATCTTCAATCGTATTCGTCGCCATCCGCATCCCATTATTTGGATTCGTTTCATCCATCGAACCAAAGTAATAGGCGTGTGTAATCTTATCTTGGTCAAGTCCCGTCTTTCCATAAGGGATGTTGTAGCCCGTGTAGTCGATATTGACATACGAATCGCGCGGAACGCTGAGCATCGTCGTCTGTTTTTCTTTCTTGTTCAAGATAACAACAATCATAACGTCCGAGCGTCCGAATTCTCCACGTGCTTTCTTTTGTGGCGAAAGGTCTGTCCCTAAAATCAAGAACGACTCCGTATCTTCTTTGTCAAAACGAGTCGGTTCGACTGTCGGGTCGTCCTCTAGCGTGACTTGGGTGCCGGACAACATATTGTGAGCTTTATAAAACGCTGTACCGTAAATGCTAGATCCAGCAATAATCGCAATCAGCACAAGGGCACTAAATATCTTATAAAACGCAGACGGACCTTTTCGCTGTCTACGAGTATGTGTTCTAGAATTCATCGCGGTCTCCTTCGAGTCAAAATAATGAGCTTCACTCATTATAGAGGAAAGTGTCAAATTTGTCGAAAACGTTTTGATGACAAATTCATTTCTTTACACTTTCCCACAGTTGAACACAGAAAAACCCGCGGAGATGATTCCGCAGGTTCGTTAATCCCGAATGGTGAAAAATCGTGTTGCTGCTTCTCGTCCACGGGCTTGAAGAGCATCTGCGCAGCGCGATGCCGCCGCTTCGTCGAGTACGACTGTCACACCTGGATGCGCTTGAAGGATTGTGGCCGGCCAGTCGACTGTCGGAACACTTTCAGTCATGTGCTGTACCGCTTCCGCCTTCCGCTCACCTATAGCCACAAGGACGATTTCACGAGCATTCATAATCGTGTCGAGTCCCATCGTGATCGCATGAGTCGGTACGTCTTCAAGGCGGTCAAAAAAGCGACGATTTGCTTCACGGGTCGATTCCGTGAGCTCGGTCACGTGTGTCTTGACATCGAGTGCCGTCCCCGGTTCATTGAATGCGATGTGTCCATTCTCGCCAATCCCGAGAAGTTGTAAGTCGACACCGAGCGTTCGAACGAGCCCTTCATAGCGCGCCGCCTCCGCTTCTGGGTCCGACGCATCACCTTTTGGAAGATGACTTTGTTTGAATGGCACTTCATCAAAGAGGCGATCTTTCATAAAGCGATTGTAGCTTTGAGGATGTTCGGGTGATAGTCCGATATATTCATCCAAATTGACGCTCGTCACGTGGCTACAATCGAGCGCGTCCTGCTTAAACATCTGATACATCCCGACTGGTGTGCTACCGGTCGCGAGACCGAGTACGAAGTCATGTTTCCCTGAAATCCGTTCTTTAATTAGCGTGTAGGCGATTCGTTCCGCATCGTTCGCCGTCTTTGCGACTAGTACGTTCATCCTTGTTCCTCCCGTTCATATACGATCTTACCTTTGACAAAAGTCATCTGAACATGTGTCGCGCGATTCCATACGACTAGGTCTGCATCAAACCCCGATTTGATGTCCCCTTTAGTCGTCAATCCAAATTCCTTAGCTGCATTCGTCGCGGTCATTTTGACCGCCTCTTCCACTGTACATCCCGTATATGCCTGAATGTTTCGGAATGCAGCATCCATCGTCAACACACTGCCCGCAAGATTCCCGGCTTGAAGTCGCGCAGCCCCATCCTCGACTTTGACGGGTTGACCGCCGAGTTCATACTGTCCGTCCGGAAGTCCCTTCGCTCGCATCGCATCCGTGATGGCGACGAGTTCATCTGGTCCTTTTAAACGGAACGCAAAGTCAACCATCTCTGGACGGCTGTGAATGCCGTCCGGAATAATTTCCGCGATGACACCTTTCTCTAATAGACAATATCCGACCGTACCTGGTTCGCGGTGATGCAATCCACGCATTTGGTTATACAGGTGTGTCCCGTGTTTGATGCCCGCCTGTTTGTTCTCTTCAAATGTCGCGCTCGTATGACCGGCTGAACCGATTGTACTTGATTCGCGAAGTGCCGCTTCAAATGCACGGGCACCCGGCCGTTCCGGTGCATACGTGACAAGGCGAATATGCCCACCCGCAAGCTCTTGCCACTTCCGAAACTGCTCGGCATCCGGATCGATAATATATTCCGCCGGTTGTGCCCCAGCCATCTCCACATTGACGAAAGGACCTTCCAAGTGAATCCCGATGAGTGTCGTATCCTGCGCTTCAATTACGTTTCGGACTGCCGTCAATGCATGCTCAATCGCCTCTTTTGATTGTGTGATTGTCGTCGCGAAAAAAGAAGTGACACCTTCTTGTAGCATGTGTTCACTCAATCGACGAAGTCGTGATTCATCCGCGTCCATCGTATCGACTTCATACCCCCCGTGGATATGAACATCGATCAAACCTGGTGTCACGAGCGCCCCCGCGACATCAATCACGTGCTCATCCTGTTGTTCAAACTGTTCCATCGATCCAATCTCATCAATCGTTTGACCATTCCATCTGATATATCCACGTTCCCATGTTTGCTCCGCTGACACGATACGAGCATTGATCAATGTCGCCATCGGTTCACCACTCCTTTTTGTTTTCCTCCATGTTATCATAACTAATAAAAGTATAGTTGTATAGACCAATTTATAATAAATAAAAGATTGTTCACAATTGCGAACAACCTTTGCATCATTACGTCGATTCGAGCGTCCCGTAGCGTCGAACAATCCATACGAGTCGGAGAAATAATAAGACCGCTCCGGCTGCGAGCCCGGCAATCAAGCCAATCCAATACCCATCCGGACCAAACCCAGCATGTTCCGTCAAGACATAACCAAGAGGTAAGCCGATGACCCAATAGGCAACGAGCGAGAGAAGCAGCGTGATATTGACATCCTTGAATCCTCGTAAAATCCCTTGAATCGGTGCCGCGACTGCATCTGATAACTGGAAGAACACGGCGAAAATCATGAAGTGGGCAGCGAGGTCCACGACCGTCGGATCATTCGTATAAATGGCTGCGACCCGCTCGTTTTGCCAAAACAACAAGGCACCAGAGAAGATGGAGACACCTAGACAAAGCGAAATTCCGATTTTCGCATATCGAACGGCGTCCTGTAATCGTTTCGCACCGAGTTCGTATCCGACGACAATCGTCAACGCGCTCGATGCCGACAACGGGAGCATGTACACGAACGAAGCGAAGTTAATGGCGGCTTGGTGTGCCGCGACGATTTGGTCACCGTATGAGCTGAGCAATAGCGTGACTGCTGCAAAGATGCTGACCTCGGCGAAGATTGCTAGCCCGATTGGTGTTCCGAGTTGTAATAACTCTTTTTGTCTGAGCCAGACGATACGCTCAGTCGTCCGTAAAAATTTGTATTCTCGGAACGGCTTCCCGTTTCTCACGAAGAACAAGGCCATGAAAAAGAGCAACCAGTAGGTGATGCTCGAGGCAATTCCCGCTCCGACGCCGCCATATGCCGGAACACCAAGTTTCCCGAAAATGAAGATGTAATTTAATCCGACATTAATGGGTAACCCTAATAGTATGAGGATCATTGAAACTCTCGTCTTGCCGAGCGCATCCATGAGCGTGCGAAGCACGTTGAACAGAAACATCGGCAAGACACCGAAACCAAGAGCAAGTAAGTATTGAGTTGCAATCCGCTTCCCTTCCGTACTGAGCCCCATTCCCTCGATTGCAATTGGCACGAGGAACGAGCCTAATGTCAACGTGATGACACTTAGTATGACGGCTAGATAGATGCCTTGGAACAGCGTCCGTTGAATCTGTTGTCGGTCCCGTGCACCAAGTGCTTGCGATACGATTGGCGCCACGGCCAATAGAATGCCACTGAGTCCGGTGTAGACCGGCATCCAAAGACTTGATCCAACACCGACACCTGCCAAGTCGACCGCTCCGGCACGTCCAGACATGACGGTATCAAAAAAGCTAATCAAATAAAAAGACACTTGCGTGACTAAGATTGGAAAGAAAATCGTAAAGAACAGTTTTGTTTTTTCGTTTAATGAATGTGTTTGGTACATGGACAACCCTCATCTCTTTTCAGAAAGGAAATAATATCATGAATCAACGGCATGCAGAAAAATTAAAATTTGAGCTGTTAGAAACGTGGAATACGTTTAATCATTACGTGACCGAGGCCCTCACTTTCACCAATTCGGAGGACATTCATCGCGCCCGCGTTCATTTACGAAAGCTGATCACGTTCATGCAAATCTATGAGACAAAACCTGCGACGTTCCGGCAACTCAAACAGTTGATGGAAGTACTCGGACATGTACGAGACCTCGATGTACTGATTGAAAACTTTGAGTCACAGAATGAACTCGATGCATTGTTTCTTCAAGTGGTCGAGAAGCAACGCGCCATCGAACGAACCATTCTCTCGACACGCGTCAGTGAAAAAATGACGCCTTCGCTCGATCAACAAATTCGCCGTTTCATCGGTGGGCCGTTATTTCGTGCGTTTAAAAAAATGAACGCCTCTCCAATGTTAGAAAAGGCGAAAGAAGAACGTAACCAACGAATCCGTATTTATCATGAGCAACCGGACAGAAATGAACAAGTTGAAGCACTCCATAAAGTTCGTTTAGCCGTCAAGCGTGAACGTTATTTACATGAGTATTTGTTGAACTATGAAACAGATGCCTCCATGGATACCGTCCGCACGTTAAAGAGGATGCAAACTGAGCTCGGTGAGATGAACGACCATGACCAACTGTTAAAGCGTTGGCGGACCTTCAAGCCACCTGAAGATTTGCAGTCTGTGTATGATGCAAAAATCGAAACGTTACAAGAAGAGTTAGACACGTCAGTGGAACATTTATCGATTTAGCGCGAGGTATACCGTTCAATCAATAGTTCTAACAGTTTCATACCTGCGATTGAATTCCCTTTCGAATCAAGCGCCGGACCAAAGATTCCAAACCCGACATTACTCAAATCCAGTTCATGGTTACCGACTGCTAAAATCGCACCCGAGACTCCGCTCTTACCGGGAAGACCGACTCGAACAGCGAACTCGCCCGATGCATCATACATGCCACATGTTGTCATAATCGCTTTGACAATTCGAACGACCCGACGTGGAATTAATTCTTCGCCCGTATTCGGGTCTTCTCCGTTCCCCGCAAAGACACGTCCGATTCGTGCCAAGTCAAAGCAGTCAATCTCGATGGCACATTGTTTCGTATAGACATCAATAATCTCATCTACCTCACCATCTACAATTCCATGGTGGCGCATGAAATAAAGGAGTGCACGATTCAAATCGGTCGTCTCGTATTCAGAGCGGGCGACTTTTTCATCGTACGTAATATCCTCTACCGGTCGATTTAACAGCCTCCCTAAAAATTGACGGAACTGATAAATTTTCAGGTCAGCCGTTTCCCCTAAAATCATACTCGTCACCGCTAGCGCCCCTGCATTAATCATTGGGTTCAACGGTTTAGACGGAACTGTCTCCTCGAGCTTGGCAATCGAATTAAATGCATCTCCCGTCGGCTCCATCCCGACTTTCGAAAACACATAGTCTTCTCCAAATTCCATTAAAACATAACAGAGTGTCAATGCTTTCGAGACACTTTGAATCGTAAACTTGTAATGAACGTCCCCCGCATGAATATACGTCCCGTCCGGCAAACAAATCGCCACCCCTAGTAAATCGTTTTTCACATGCGCCAGTTCAGGGATGTAGTCAGCTACTTTCCCTTGAGCCGTGTACGGACGACATTCATCGATCAAGTGGTTCAACTGTTGTTCGAGTACATTCATTCAATCACCTCATGTTCCATCAAATTTCAACCGGGTCATCTTATCACATTACCCATCAGGCGGTCCATCTTCTTTATACCAGTCTTCGTCCGCCCAAATCATCGGTGGGTCTTCCTCGTCGCCCGTCAGCTTTTCACCATGTCGATTCATCATCACAATAAAGCCAGCCACACTTATCACCACAAAAGCCGAAATGACTATAAAGGAAACCATTTCATCGTCCCCTTTCGAACTCGTGACAAATTTGTCTAGAACTCCGTGACACTTATCCTATGTCTCCGTCAACATTCTCGGTACCGTTAATACGACAACAACTTTACAGAAATGGGTGAATCGATTGAATCACATCGCAATTATCGGAGGCGGCATCACCGGACTCGCCGCGGCATATTACGCCAAAGAAACTGGTGCCCACGTCACAATGTTCGAGGCGCAAGATCGTATCGGTGGAAAAATTAAAACCATTTATCAAGATGGCTTCACATTAGAGACCGGACCGGATGGCTATATGGCACGAAAACCGACCTTGACTTCGCTCATCACCGATCTTGGTCTCGAGGACCAGCTCGTCCGTTCCAAAACCGGTACTTCCTATATTTATGTGCGCGGAAAGCTGAGACAGATGCCAGCCGGATCGGTCATGGGTATCCCAACTAAATTTTGGCCAATGGTCAAAACAGATCTCTTTACATGGAGAGGAAAGCTTCGCGCAGGATTCGATCTCGTGATTCCACGTGTATATAAAGAAGAGGATATCTCGCTCGACCGTTTCTTTCGAACAAGACTCGGTTCAGAAGTCGTTGATACGATGATCGAGCCGCTTCTGTCCGGGATTTATAACGGGACACTCGAAGATATGAGCATCGAGTCTACTTTCCCTCAGTTTATCACGATTGAACAAAAAACTCGCAGTCTGATTCTCGGGATGAAAGCTCTCACACCTCCTGTCCAGGCTGGCGTGAAACCGGCCGAGACCGGAAAATTTTTGTCGATTGATCAAGGACTTGGTGCGCTCGTCGAGGCACTACGCCCTTCGATTGACCGCCTCATATTGAATACCGTCGTTCAGTCCGTCCGCCCCCATGAAGTCACATTGTCTAACGGTACGGTCGAACAATTTGACGGCATCATCATCGCTACATCTCCTCATGCACTCGGTCCGCTGCTCGGTTTTCCTGAAGCCGAACAGTTATCTGAATTAAAACGGACATCCTCGATGACCGTACTCGCCGCCTTCGACGAGTCAGAGGTTGATGCTTTAGACGGAACTGGCTATGTCATCGCTAAGTCAGAAGGGAGCGCTTTGACCGCATGCAGCTGGATGCATAAGAAGTGGCCGCACTTGGCACCTAAGAATAAAGCGTTGCTCCGCATGTATATCGGTTCTGAACGTGTACCTTCTTTATTACATGAAGACGATGACACCATTGCATCATTCGCTTTGAACGAACTTCGCCGTATTCAAAAAGTCGGGACACCTCTCTTCACGAAAGTTGAACGGCATATTCAAACGATGCCGCAATATGAGGTCGGACATAAACAGGACGTCCGTGCGTTCGAAGAAGCGCTAGCGAAGTGGGACGGTGTCGAAGCTTGCGGCGCCATCCTCCACGGCGTCGGATTACCGGACTGCGTTGATTCCGCCAAAAGGGCGGTCGAAAAACTACATCTCAAGCAGGCGGTGATGGTATGAAGCACACCGACTATGACGAAAACCCATTCATCGTGATTTGGGAAGTGACACGCGCATGTGCGCTCTCCTGTGTTCATTGCCGAGCCGAGGCACAGTTTCACCGATATGAAAATGAGCTCGACACAGAAGAAGGCAAAGCGCTCATTCGAGAGATTCAGGCGATGAACAACCCGATTCTCGTCTTCACAGGAGGGGATCCGCTCATGCGTGAAGACTTGTTCGAGTTGACCGAGTATGCCTCTTCTCTTGGAATGCGTGTCTCGATGACGCCTTCTGCCACACCTCGCGTCACTCATGATGCCGTGAAACGGGCGAAAGCGGCCGGTCTGTCTCGTTGGGCGTTCTCCCTCGACGGACCGGATGCAGAGACTCACGACTATTTTAGAGGAACGAGAGGCAGTTTTGACCGTACCATTCGTGGGATTTCCTATTTTCGGGAAGAAGGGATGTCCTTTCAAATCAACACAACGGTGACCGAATACAACGTCGATCGATTACCGGAAATGGCGAAACTCGTAGAGTCACTCGGTGTGTCGGTTTGGACACTTTTCTTCCTCGTACCGACAGGACGAGGTTCGTTGCTACAACCCATTTCACCCGAGCGGCATGAGGAAGTATTGAAGTGGGCGTTCTCACTTCAAGAAACGGCACCGTTTATCATCTCAACGACGGAAGCCCAGTTCTATCGCCGGGTGGCGCGTCAAGAAAATCAGCGGCGAAAAAGAAAAGGACTTCCTCCAATCGGACATCCTCATGATGATTTAGCGAAAGCACCTAAAGGAACGAATGACGGGAACGGGTTTGTCTTCATCTCGCACACAGGAGACGTTCAGCCGTCTGGATTTTTACCAATCCCCTGCGGGAACGTCCGAACGACACCTCTTGCGGACATTTATCGTCACCATCCGACGTTCAAGGCGTTACGCGACCCGGATACTCATCATGGGAAATGCGGGTATTGTGAATATCGCTATCTTTGCGGGGGATCACGGGCCCGAGCATACGCGGTCACAGGCGACTATAAAGAAGCAGAACCATATTGCATCTATCAACCAGAGCGCCCGCTCGTGTCACAATAATGATTTCCATTCATTACCTCTTTGTATAGATTGGATTATACAAATCTGACGACGAGCAGGGGAATGTGTACGTGCAGTCTTTATCGATTGACGGATTATTCTATATCGGGTTAGTAGCGATTTTTGGTACGACGTTTCTTCTTGGATTTTTGGTGAAACAGTGGACGAAAGATGAATTCATACGGTTTATGGTTCTACTCGTTTCAAGTCTCGGACTATTTTTTTGGTTATTGCTCTGGTTCCAGGAAGCGACACGCTCCATCTTTATGGGAACGATGCCGTGGGTCTTCAACTTATTCATCGGGACTGTGCTCTATCTTATCTTTTTAGGCACCAGCTATCTCATTTTGAAACGACAACGCCGACACACATAAAAAGAGGAATCCAAATTGGACTCCTCTTTTCCTTATGCCTTCACCGTCGAGGGACGTAACGTCAACATTCCGTTTTCGACATCGATGACGACCGTCTGACCGTCTTCGACATCTCCTGCTAGGATGCTGCGGGCAAGTTTCGTTTCAATGGTCCGTTGCACGTACCGGTTGATTGGACGGGCACCGAATTGAGGCTCATACGCCTCGTCAGCGACAAACGTTTTCGCCGCATCTGTGATCTGGATATGAATCGAGCGTGTTGTAAGCCGTTCACTCATCCGCCCGACCGCCTTCTCGACAATTTGACCGATTTGATCTTTCGTTAGTGGATGGAACAGAATCGTTTCATCCACCCGATTCAAGAACTCTGGACGGAAGTGACGGCGGAGCTTCTCGATCACTTGACGCTCCTCGTCCTCGTCAATGACCCCATCTTTCGCTGCCTCGAGCAAAATATCTGCCCCGATATTTGACGTCATGATGACAATCGTGTTTTTGAAGTCAACGATTCGACCGTGCGAATCGGTCAATCGCCCGTCATCGAGCAGTTGTAGCAAGATGTTAAAGACATCTGGATGTGCCTTCTCAACCTCATCGAGTAAGAGCACCGAGTAAGGGTTACGACGAACCGCTTCTGTCAACTGACCGCCTTCCTCATAGCCGACGTATCCAGGAGGGGCACCGACAAGACGAGACACGGCGTGTTTTTCCATATATTCACTCATGTCGAGTCGAACGATATGGTCTTCTGAATCAAACATCGCTTCCGCGAGCGCCTTCCCGAGCTCGGTCTTCCCGACGCCCGTCGGTCCGAGGAAGAGAAATGAACCGATTGGACGGTTTGGATCTTTGATTCCTGCACGGGCACGAATGACTGCATCACTGACTAGTCGAATCGCATCGTCTTGACCGAAGACACGGTTGTGCAAGACCGTTTCTAAGTTGAGAAGCTTATCCCGCTCTCCTTCTGTTAGTTTCGTCACCGGAATACCGGTCCATTTCGAGACGACTTCGGCGATTTCTTCTTCCGTCACTTCTTCTCGCACGAGTTCGCGCGTCACGGATCCCGCCAACTGTTCCGCTTCCTTAAGTTCTCGCTCGAGTTCTGGGATGCGTCCATACTTCAACTCGGAGGCCCGGTTTAAGTCATAGCGACTCTCTGCTTCCTGTAACTCGAGACGTACCTTCTCAAGGTCTCCACGGATTTGTTGCACGCGGTGTGTCGATTCTTTCTCATTTTCCCAACGGAGACGTAACGAATCTGATTGTTCCCGGAGCGAAGCTAACTCTTGTTGGAGTGCTTCGAGTCGTTTCATCGAAGCTGTGTCGCTCTCTTTTTTGAGTGCAGCCTCTTCAATTTCAAGTTGCATGACACGACGAACCAACTCGTCAAGTTCTGCCGGCATCGATTCCATTTCTGTCCGAATCATTGCACATGACTCGTCGACGAGATCGATGGCCTTGTCCGGCATGAAGCGGTCGGTGATATAACGGTTTGACAGAACCGCTGCCGCGACGAGCGCGTTGTCGTGGATGCGTACACCGTGGTGAATCTCAAAGCGTTCTTTTAATCCACGCAAGATGGAGACCGTATCCTCGACGTCCGGTTCAGCAACAAGTACTTGTTGGAAGCGACGCTCGAGCGCCGGGTCCTTTTCGATATATTGGCGATACTCGTCTAGTGTCGTCGCACCGATACAATGAAGTTCACCTCGAGCGAGCATCGGTTTTAACATGTTACCGGCATCCATCGAACCTTCCGACTTTCCTGCACCGACAATCGTATGCAGTTCATCAATGAAGAGAATAATCGTACCTTCTGCTTCCTTCACTTCGGATAAGACAGCCTGAAGACGTTCCTCAAACTCGCCACGGTATTTCGCACCGGCGACAAGTGAACTCATATCGAGACTGAAAATCGTCTTATCTTTCAAACTTTCCGGTACGTCGCCTCGAACGATTCGTTGGGCGAGTCCTTCGACGATTGCCGTCTTCCCGACACCCGGTTCCCCGATGAGAACTGGATTGTTTTTCGTCTTCCGACTCAAAATCCGGATGACACGACGAATCTCGCTATCACGTCCGATGACCGGGTCAATTTTTCCTGTCTTCACTTCCTGAATGAGGTCGCGTCCATATTTCGTCAACACATCGTACGTCGCTTCGGGCGACTTCGATGTGATACGACGGTTCCCACGCACGGCGACGAGCGCCTCACGAAGATGTTCTTCCGTGATGCCTTGTCGCTCGAGCATCGCCTGCGCTTGACTGTTGTTCAATAAAATACCAAGAAGAATATGTTCGACCGATACGTACTCATCATTCATTCCGGTCGCTTCCCGTTCGGCCGTCGTCAAGACATTTAATAATGAAGCCGAAATCATCGGTGTCGTTGGATTTTGAAGTTTTGGCGCATTTTTCAAAGATAGCGCGACTTCTCCTTCAATCTCAGACACATTGATTTCCATTTTTTGAAACAATAATGGCGCAATCCCATCCGTCTGTGAAATCATGGACGCCAACACGTGCCATTCATTGATTTCACTATGATGATATTGTTTCGCCAACGCTTGTGAACTGACTATACATTCATGTGCTTTGTCTGTAAATCGATTAAAGTCCATCACGACTCCTCCTTATCCATCAACGTTCAATTTGTTCATAAACAGAACGGTAAGCATCATCAAGCGGCAGATCGACCTCGAGTTGCACGTACAAATCCGACCGTACCTTCGAACCGGTCATAACACCACGACCCGGAATCCTCATCCGTTGCCCCGGACGACTTCCCGGCTTCACTTTCAGCTTCACTCGCCCTCCGTCGAGCGTCGCAATAATGACGCTCGCTCCGTCTAAAAATTCGAGCGGCCGCAACCGCTTCACGGTCACGATATGCTCCCCTTCACGACGATACGTATCATCATCTGTGAAATGTAGTTCGACATACACGTCTCCTCGGTTACCGGATTGTCCTACCCGACTTCCTTTTCCTTTCAACCGTAACTTCTGCCCTTCATAGGCACCTTGTGGAATCTTGACGTTAACAGTACCTGTCTGAAGACGAAGACTCATTTTCGAGTCTTTTGTAAGCTGGCTGAGCGGGATATTGATTCGAACGGATTCATCTAGATCCTCCTCGACTGCTTGGTCAAAGAAACTGCCGAACATATCTTCAAATCCGAATGTGCGGGAAGTCGTTCGAGACCCACCGCCAAATTGTCGGAATAAATCTTCGAACTGGGCCGATCCTTCCCCGTAAGTTTCTCCGCCACCGCCGAATCCTTGTCCAAACGAAGGCCCATCCGGACTCCCATATCGATCATAATTTGCCTTTTTCTCCGGGTCGCTCAACACGTCAAACGCTTCTTGAATCGACTTGAACCGATCTTGTGCGCCAGAATCTTTATTGACGTCCGGATGGTATTGTTTCGCCAACTTCCGATATGCACGCTTAATCTCTTGCTCCGACGCTCCTTTTGAGACACCGAGCTCATCATAATAGTTTTTAGCCATATGGATTCACCTCACCTATCCTTTTCCCGTTTCTGTTAACTCTATTCTACTCAATTGGTCAAATAAGGTCAAAGATTATCCTTTCACTTTTCATACGAAAAAAAGAGAGATTCGTTTCAAAAAACGAACCTCTCTCACTTAGAAGTATACTTTAGGACTATCCATACCGTCCTCAAACACAATCGTTACTTCATGGGCTCCACCGAGTGAGGTCACGTTGATTCGGACTGGTACGTTTCGGCTGTATTCCCATCGATTCTCAAGTAAGCCGACAACGTGTTGCGTGAATCCGACGAGTTCGGCACGGCTATAGAACTGGATTGGGATATCGACCTCAAGTCGTGATAAATCTCCATTCTGATAGAAACCCTTCCCAATCATCCCACTGTAGTCTGGGAAGAGATCGGCGATCCGGTCACTGAAGAGCGTAAACTTTTGGGCATCCTCACGCACCTCATTTGTCGCTGCAGCCGATGGGAAGTAGTAATATTTCTCATCGATGGCTTTCCAATTACTTGATGTGACTTCATCTTTCGTTCCGATGTATGCGGATTTGATGTAGTTTCCCGGAGTCGGTGAGCCTTGTGTCGACTTCATGTAAAGTGCAATGTTGATGTCTATTTCTTTAAAGTCTTCCCGTTTTCGTAACTGGTTGGCGAGTTCGTTCGCCATCCGTTCGCCTTCTGTGACCACTTTCTTCTGATCGAGCTTGACCGTATATGTCGGTCCATAGTTCGGTGCCTGGAAGACGTACTCACGATTTAAAATGAGTGCGAACGACACACCGTCTAATTGATAACCGCTGTCCTTTTTTGTCATGTAATTCTGTTCCACGATTGAAGCCAGATAAAGTGGTGATTTTTTATTTGCCTCGACAAATTTGTCATCCTCGACTTCAGCCTTCCCATCTGCATACGCCGGGTTTAAAGGCGTTAGTTCGTCTTTACTACCACCTTTTCGTCCAAGCAAACGCGAAACGTCCTCTGCGTTCAGAAGTTGGCCTTCTTGATAGGCGAATTTGTCTGGGGCGAACGCATCCGTCGAATGGCGCATGAGGCCAAGTTCGACTTCTTCAAGCTCTAATGACGAACTGACTTGACGCTGGGCAAGTCCTCTCGCTGCTGCCGCCTTGAATGGAATCACCATCTGATAGTATGAATCACGCGCTTCAATCGCTTGCGTAACACCTTCAGCTGCCGTTTCTTCCCCGGTCGGTGTCGCCTCTTCCTCACCCATCGGTATTTTCATTGAACATCCACTTAACAACAGCGCAGAGGCGATTGTCGGGACGACGAGTTGTTTCCATTTCATCTATGTGTAGCTCCTTTGAACATCGTTTCCTATTTCACTTTGTCCATTATAACAAAATCGTTCCATGAAAAAAGTATCGAAGCGGAATCAGAACAAATCCCTTCTCGCATATACAAGAAGGGATTTCGATTTATGGTTTGGTTGACGGGTGTTTGCGACGAATCAACAAGAGAAGTCCGGAGGCAAAAAGTAGTGTACCGATCATGGCATGCCACGCGTCATCCGCTTCGCCTGTCATCGGGAGTAAATCTTGCGCGTACGTGTCAGACTCATCAACGTGTTCGACTGGTGGCGCTCCGTTCTCCTGAACGATGATTTTCACGACGGATACATCCTCTGTCTTCACTTCTTGCTGCTGTTTCTTAGACTCTTGTTTCGGTTCTTCTTCTTTTGACGGGACGGCTTGCTTCACTCCCACCGGTACGTCGATGGATCGTGCGACTCCTACATCTTCATTTACTTGAAAGGTGAACGTCGCACGTTGAATCAACTCAGCCCCGGCTCTCACATCATAGGATGGGAAGAGCGGGAGTTCAAAAGAGAACGTCACTTCTTCTTCCGGACCGAACCCGTCTATGAAGGTAGGAATCGCTTCGACTTGCTCCCTGAACCGTCTATTTGCCATGTTTCGTTCTTCTTCTGTCAAAGCACCGTTCGGCCATGTAAGCATAGCGTCAGATAAGAACAAAGTGATTTTCGAGGTGTTGGTGATCGTATACGTGTATCGAACAGGTTCTCCCGGTTGTACGGTCGCCTTCTCACTCGTAGCACTCACTGTAAAATCAGGTTGTTGCAAGAGGATAATTTGCTGACTTTCTGATGTGACGATTCGATCGAATTCATCCACTCCTGTCACGCGAAATAGACTACCAATCTCAGGACCGGTACTGATCGAATAGTCAGCGGGAATCGATAAGAGCTCTGTCACTTCCACCTGTTCACCAGGACGGAGTCCGTCATCCCCCATCAATTCATTCAAACGGTCAAAAACACGTTGATTGAACGATTCGACTGATAATTGTTCTAGATTCCCACTGAAATACTCATGGGACATATTTGTCACCGTCAACGGTGTGTCTCCTATATTTTCAACGATAAACGTATAGGAAAGTTCACCCCCGACAACAGCTTGGTCGACCCCAGCAATGTTCACCGCCTCGATTGAAAGTACCGGGAGCATCGGTTCAGACTCCGGTTCTTCTGCTACTGGTTCCGGTTCAATAGTCGAGGTCACTTCCGGTTCTTCGACTATAGATGGCTCTTCTACTTCAACAGGATACAAGTCCGAAATGATATTCGGAGAAAACGTATAAGGGACACCTTCCGCATCATAGAGCGTGATGACGTCAATCAACGAATCATCGACCGACTCCGCATCAATAACGAATCGCCAAATGTCAGCTGATTCACGTACCCCATAAAACGTGATGCCTTCATAAACTAAACTTGATTCGTATAATGTTTCCATTTCCTCGTCCGTCAAATCTACTTGAATATAACGAAACGTTGTTGTATCAGCATTTACGACATGGACGGTAATCAATGTTGAAAGGAACATGAGAATAGTAAATACGGCAATGAAGCGCTGGATGTTGTGTGTCATGATGTTGGTCCCTCCTCTAAGGTGGAAGCAGGCGCACGAATCGACTTCGTCCTGAATGGAGACTTTCATCACGTAGAGGAATGAGAGGGATATGTGTGTGAAAGTCCTGATGTCTAAGGGTTCTCTCGCAAAAATATATTAACATTTTGATTTAGTTAATCTATACCCCTCGAACGCTTGTGCGAACCTGCTCAATCCCATTTATTTCCGAAAAAACAAAAAACGTTCGCCGAAGCGAACGTCTTACGCCTGTTCGTTTATAAAGTCGAGCAGCTTAGCCTCATCCCATACTTCGATTCCGAGGGATTCGGCTTTCGCCAGTTTCGAACCTGCCTTTTCACCGGCAACGAGTAAATCTGTGTTTTTGCTCACACTTCCTGTCACACTCGCACCGAAAAGTTCAAGCTGCTTCCCAGCTTCGCCACGTGTCATCTCATGTAATTTCCCCGTCAATACGACCGTCTTACCAGATAAAGGAGCACCTTCGGTCGTCGGACGTTTCGTCCCTTTGAACGACAGGTTCACACCCGATTCCGCCAATTCTTTGACGAGTTCACGTGCTTCTGGTTTTTCAAAGTAGAGGACAATCGACTCGGCCATCTTCGTCCCGATGCCATCAATCGACGTCAGTTCTTCGACCTTCGCCTTGATAATCGCTTCCATCGTTTCAAATCGTTCTGCAATCAAAGAGGCTGCCTTTTGACCGACGAGACGAATGCCGAGGGCGAAGAGCACACGTTCGAGCGAATTTTGTTTCGACTGTTCAATCGCCGAGAGTAGGTTCGTCACCGACGTCTCCCCCATGCGTTCGAGTCTGAGCAGGTCATCCCGATTAAGGCGATATAAGTCCGCTACGTTATGGACGAGGTCCGCCTCATGGAGTTGCGTGATCACTTTCTCACCGAGTCCGTCGATATTCATCGCCTGCCGTGAGACGAAATGAATGAGTCCTTCGAGCAATTGGGCCGGACACTCTGGGTTGACGCAGCGATGATCGGCCTCACCTTCAAGGCGAATCAGTTCGGATTCACATGCTGGACAATGGATCGGAAATTCAATCACTCGTTCATCTCCGCTCCGTTCACTCGCAATTGCTGAGACAACTGCCGGAATGACGTCTCCCGCTTTTTTAATGACGACCCGATCACCGATATGAAGATCTTTTTCCTTTATAAAATCTTCATTGTGAAGTGTCGCATACGTCACCGTCGACCCTGCTACAGATACTGGAGAAAAACGTGCCCGCGGTGTGACTTTCCCCGTACGACCGACACTGAAATCGACGTCTTCGATTGTCGTCACGACTTCTTCTGCCGGGAACTTATAGGCGACGGCCCAGCGTGGACTTTTCGCTGTGAAGCCGAGTTGTTCCTGTTCTTCGTACCCTGCCACTTTAATGACAATCCCATCGATTTCATACGGGAGTTCGCCACGTTTCGTCACGTACGTCTCAATATAATCCCATAGTTCATCGGCCGTTTTGCACGTCGTGTAGTCTCCGCTCACAGCGACTCCGAGTCGCTTCAAATAATCGAGCGACTCGTCATGCGACGCGACGAGATCGTCTTGCGACACCAAACCGTATGCAAAAAATGCCAAGTTTCGAGATGCTGCTATTTTCGAATCGAGTTGCCGGAGTGAACCGGCCGCTGCGTTTCTCGGGTTTGCGAACAATGGCTCACCGACCCGTTCCCGTTCATCATTCAACTGTTCGAACGAACGCTTCGGCATATACGCCTCACCTCGGACCTCAAACGTTGCATCCTCTTTCAAGCGAAGTGGGATCGAACGAATCGTCTTCAAGTTTTGGGTGATATCTTCACCTGTCGTTCCGTCCCCTCGCGTCGCGCCTCGCACGAGACGACCATTCTCATATTTTAAAGAGACGGCGAGTCCATCAAATTTCAGTTCAGCCACGAAGGTCGGTGTATAACCGAGGTCCTTCTCGATTCGTTCCACCCATTCCACGAGTTCCTCTTTTGAGAATACATTGCCGAGTGAGAGCATCGGTGTATCGTGGGTCACTTTGACGAAGGCGTCAAGAGGCGCCCCTCCGACGCGTTGTGTCGGAGAATCCGGTGTTCGTAGTTCAGGGTAGTCTGTCTCGATTTGAATCAATTCGTTCATCAGGCGATCATACTCCGAGTCTGGGACGCTCGGACGGTCGAGCACGTAATACTCGTATCCGTATTGATTTAACGTTTTACGCAATTCTTCTACGCGTTCTGCCATCTCCATATTCTCACCTCACGCTTTTTCAATCGGGGCAAATTTGGCCAACAAACGCTTAATCCCGACTTCAGGGAACGCGATGTCGACTTCGACTTGATCGCCTTCACCACGCGTCTGGACGACCGTCCCTTGCCCCCATTTTTTATGATTCGCTTTGTCACCAACTTGCCATCCGAGCGTTTCGGCGCCAGACGATTGGGCGAGCTTTGGCTTCGGTTTCGAACTAAAACCGTTCACTGGCAACTTCCCAGGTGATTCGACAGGGTTCCATGGCATTGGTTTTCTTGCCTTTCCGGACCGTTCTAACAACGTTTCCGGTAATTCATGCAGGAACCTTGATTCCGGGTTGTTTTGGAATCGGCCGTACAGCATCCTAGACTGTGCACGTGTCAAATAGAGACGCTTCTCGGCACGCGTTATGCCGACATATGCAAGACGCCGCTCTTCTTCCATTTCCTCTTCGTCGTTCAATGCCCGACTATGCGGGAACAGCCCCTCTTCCATTCCAATCAGGAAGACGACCGGGAACTCGAGTCCCTTCGCCGAATGCAGCGTCATCAACGTGACTTGATGCGATTCATCGACTTCATCAAGTGAATCCAAATCGGACACGAGCGTCAAATCGGTGAGGAAGGCGACCACTGTCTGTTCATCACTTTCTTTCTCGAAATTTTGAGCCACTGACAGGAATTCTTGTAAGTTCTCAAGTCGGCTTTCCGCTTCGAGTGTTTTCTCAATTTTGAGCATGTCTTCATAGCCGGTCTTCTTCAATATTTCTTCGACGAGTTCTGAAATCGAAAGATAGTCAGCCATTTGCCGTAAGTCCATCATCATTTGACGGAAGTCCGCAAGTTTCGTCGCCGTGCGTGGCGCAATCCCTGATAATTCGATGTCACGAATCGCATCCATAAGCGAAACACCCTGCATATCTGCGAAGTCACCTAACTTATCGACTGTGGCGGCCCCAATACCTCGTTTTGGTTCGTTGACGACACGAACGAATGAGATATCTTCGTCCGGGTTGGCAATCAAACGCAAATAGGCCAAAACATCCTTAATTTCTTTACGTTCATAGAATTTTGTTCCGCCGACCATTTTGTACGGGATATTGGACTTGAGGAGCATCTCCTCGAGACCACGAGACTGGGCGTTCGTCCGGTAAAGGACTGCCATCTGGCCGTAGTCCATCCCTTCCATCTTCAGCTCTTTCATCTGATTCATGATGAAGAACGCTTCGTCGCGATCATCTGAAGCGACGTGGAGCAAGAGCTTCTCCCCTTCGTCGTTTTCCGTCCACAAATTCTTGTCTTTACGCGAAGCGTTGTTCTTGATGACGCCATTCGCTGCTTCCAAAATCCGTTTCGTCGAACGATAGTTTTGTTCGAGTAAGATGACACGGGCACTCGGGTAGTCTTTTTCAAACGTCAAGATGTTGGCGATATCGGCACCGCGCCAACGATAGATGGACTGATCCGAGTCCCCGACGACACACAAGTTCTCATGTGCCTGCGCAAGGAGTTTGACGAGCGTATATTGGGCACGGTTCGTATCCTGATACTCGTCGACATGGATGTATTTGAACTTCTTTTGATAGAACACCAACACGTCTGGCGCTTCTTGGAATAAGTGAATCGTCTTCATAATCAAGTCATCGAAGTCGAGCACGTTATTTTGTTTCAACTTTTTCTCATAAGCCGTATAGACATCTGAGATGATGCGCTCATACGGATTATTTCCGACAAGGGCGGCTGCATCTTTCGCCGTACGCAATTCGTTTTTATGGTTCGAAATCATCCCGAGTAATGTACGTGGTTCATACTTCTTCGGATCGAGGTTCAATTCTTTGAGTACTTGTTTGATCGCCGTCAACTGGTCTGAGGCATCTAGAATGGAAAAGCTCCGCTCATAGCGGATACGGTCGATATCCCGTCGTAAAATCCGGACACACATGGAGTGGAATGTGGAAATCCAAATGTCTTCCGCGACTCCACCGACAAGACGCGCAATCCGGTCTTTCATTTCTCGTGCAGCCTTGTTCGTGAACGTGATGGCCAAAATGTTCCAAGGCGCCACTTGCTTGGCCGCCATCAAATAAGCGACACGATGTGTTAAGACACGAGTTTTTCCCGATCCGGCACCCGCCATGATCAAAAGTGGACCATCGGTATGTTTGACGGCTTCTGCCTGTTCTGGGTTCATACCTTTGACTAATTCTTCGCTAAGGTTATACATAATCGTTTCCTTCCTTGTTCCAAACGTTTGTTCTTATTTTATCGGAGTGCTCGCACAGTCGCAAGTGCTCCTGCTAAGTCTTCGTAAATGATATTGCCGACGACGATCGTGTCGGCATGTGCACCCATCAAACGGGCCGAGTCTTCCCCGTCGATGCCACCTCCGTAGAAAAGGTGCGCTTTCGGAAGCGCCAATCGAATTTCTTTTACGACATCGAGGTCTCCGAGCCGTCCGCTATATTCGATATAGAGTGAGGGGAGGTGGAATAAGTGATGACCTGTTTCAGCATACGCCACGGCCTCTTCTAGCGACAAGTCACACTTCGACTCTGTCACTTCAGCGACTTTTGCGTCCGCGTTTAAGACGAGATAGCCTTGGGCCGTGACATGACGTGGATCAAAAAAATGACCATATCGTTCAAACGCCCGAGCCTGGTGTCCGATGATCCATTCTGGAGTTCCTGCATTGAGCACGGTCGGTACGAAGTAATGATCAAATCCGTGGATGACTTGACTCGGATGACTGATTTCGAGCGCGACAGGTATTCCGGCATCTCGGACTCTCGCATAGAGCGCAAATGTATTCTCTGCATCGACCCCGTCCGTCCCGCCAATCAAAAAGGCGTCGGTTCCCGAATGAATGAGCGCACGGAGCGCTTCATCCGTGAGAGGTTTGTTCGGATCTAATTTAAACACATGGCGCCATGACAGAAATTTCAACTTGTTCCCTCCCAACGAATCCTTCTCTAGTGTATCGATTTTTCTTATCACTTGCATCTCCTCAATATAAAAAAGACTTGCCGAAGCAAGTCACGAACGTGCCGTACGATTCTGTTCCCGATCCGTCAGCCATTTTGCAATAAGCAGTGCAAATAAACCATATACCGGGACAAACCAGAGCGGATTCGCTAAAAAGAATCCGAGCACTGGGATGTCGAGTAACGGGGAGTCCGGCGAACAGAGTGCCGTTCCATTAACGACCGCGATGAACGGCAGTACTGGAACGATAAAGACATATCCAAAGTTAATCCAAAAAGCTTTCATATGACAATCTCCTTATCCTAAGATAATCGATTCTTTCGGATAGTTATACATCCGCTTCGGCTGTCTCCGTTGCAAGATGAGAATGAAGGCGATGACACCGATTCGACCGATGAACATGAGAACCGTCAGCACCCATTTTCCAACGTTACTAAATTCAGAAGATAAACCGACAGACAGTCCTGTCGTTCCGAACGCTGAACATGCTTCGAATAAGATTCGTGTCAATGAGGCATCTTCAAAGTAAGCCATGACCATGACCCCGGACAATAGGACGGCGAGCGAAACGGTAATGATGACGAACGCTTTCCAAATGTCTTCAAGAACGATCTCACGACCGAAAATTTTAATTGACGAGTCTCCACGAATAAACGCGACGACCCCGAGAACAGCCACGGCAAACGTTGTTGTTCGAATCCCGCCACCGACAGACGATGGTGAGGCTCCGATGAACATAAGAATCGACAATAACAGCATGCTCGCTTCCGAGAACAAGTTGACGTCGACTGTCGATAATCCACCGTTACGTGTCGTCACGGACTGGAACAACGAATCTGAGAACGCAAGCCATAACGGCAAATCTTTGAAGGCATTGTTGTACTCGAAGAAGAACAATCCGACCGTCCCGACGGCAATCAAGATAAAGAATGTCGTGACCGTCAATTTGGTGAACAATGAGAACCGACTCGGGAACGTATGACGCTTCCGTGTGATTCGGCTCACCAAGTATGTCCGAATCTCAACGAGTACCGGGAATCCGATGGCACCACCTGTCATAAGCGCAATTTGCGTGAAGATGACAAACGGGTCTTCACGGAACGGCGCGAGCGAACTCCCGGTAATATCAAATCCGGCGTTCGTCGTCGCACTGACGGATCCGAATAAGCCTTGTAAGAAGGCTTCTCCGGCGGTATCAAAATAATTTAAATAATGGACCCCGAGTAAGACGGCACCGACCGCCTCAATGGCAATAACGGTGATGACGATTTCTGTGATGTATTTGACAATACCAGACATCGATGTCTGGTTTTGGTCACGTAAAATCAGTTGTCGCTCCCGGAACCCGATCCGCTTCCCAAGCAAAATCCACATAATGACGTGCAGACTGATCAACCCGACACCACTCACCTGGACGATAAACAAAATGATAAATAAGCCGAACGTGGAAAACGTGTCGGTGACCACAATTGGCGTTAGCCCAGTGACACTGACACAACTCACCGCAAAGAAGACAAGGTCAGTAAACGTAATCGTCACACCGGGTTTATGGGCAATCGGTAAGGCGAGGAGCAAAACTGATAAAATCGCTGCCGCACTATAAATTAACACGAGTGTTTGAACCGGTGTTAAATTTCGAAAGAACAATTGTAAGTTCCGTTTCATGAATTTCTGTTGCATCTCGCCCATCCCCTCCATCAAAAACAAGATGACTCTTAAGAGTCACCTTTTGTTTGTTGTAGACGTTCAAGAGCGAGGTCGTATCCGCCTGTCCCATAGTTCAAGCATCGCTTCACACGTGAAATCGTGGCCGTCGAGGCGCCTGTCGCGTCCTCAATTTTATGATACGTGTTTCCTTCACGTATTTGCCGCGCCACTTCCAGTCGTTGCGCAAGTGCTTGAATTTCATTGACAGTCGCTAAATCTTCGAATAATTGATAACAGTCTTCGAGCGTATCGAGCTTCAAAATTGCCTCAAACAATTGATCAAGCTCTCGACCTTTTAATTTATCGAGTTGCATCCGCAAGCATCCTCTCTACTCATACTTCTTTACTATTCTAAAGCAGGGGCGCCTTGGACTCAACTATTCATCGCAAAATCGCAGGAAATAGTACTTGTTTTTTCATGACTTCGTAAATGCCGAGCGGTGTTGCGCGAACATACGGCAAGTGTGTGGATGCTAAAAACAGTAATGTATAAATCGGATCCTCAAACTGATACCCCCTTGCCACGAGCTCCTCGCGTAGCTGTTTCTCTTGACCGATGAGGGTGTCGAGTGGTTCCGTCGATGTCATTCCACAGAGCGGTAATGGAATCTCGGCAACGATTTTCCCTTTATCGACAAGCACGATACCTCCTCCGAGTTCTTTCATCCGTTCGAACGCCTGCAACATGTCTTGTTTACATTTACCTAAAATCAAATAGTCCCCGCTGATTGAATACGAACTGACAAGTCCCCCGAAATCTCGGGCAAATCCTTTCAGCACCGTGTTCAATCGCCATTTCCCTTCTTTATCAAGCAACATGAGGAACGATTCGTCTCCATCACGCGGTAATTCGTCTTGACCCGTGTCATGCGTAATTTTAAACAGTTTCATGATGACCGAGTTGACCATGTCGAGTCCGACTGGCATGCTGAATGACAAATCTTGTGGCGTCAGCTCGATAGAAACGTCTGTCGATGGCATCTTGTCAAGAACCACTTCCACTAATTCGTTCGGGAATAACGATACGCCATCACGGTAAATCCACTGACCTTTCGCGATGACTGCTGTCGGTCGGGGCTCCTCGATTGTATCGAGGATATTCAAGTGGGCGATGCGTCCCGGGGCAATAGAGCCTAGAATGTGATCGAGGTCAAAATGACGCGCTACGTTGTGAGAAACGATCCGGTACGCCTCAACGGCCGGTAGTCCTTCTTCTATCAAAATTTGGACGAGGGCGTCTTGCATGCCGTCTTCATAAAAGCCTGGTGTCGAACCGTCCGTCGTCACCATGAGGTGATCGAACGCCGTCAATCCGTTCGCCAATAGGTCACGAATCATCCCCGGCAAGTCCGGTCGGATGGAAGAATGGCGAAGCGTTGTTGTATAACCTAATTCAAGTCGATTGAGCGCCTCTTCTGCCGTCATTGCCTCATGGTCGCTGTGCACTCCCATCAACGCCATTTTAGTCAATGTCTTGGGCGACGCTCCCGGGAAGTGGCCTTCGACCGGCAGTCCGCACGTCTCGGCATCGAGCATCCATTGGAGCATCTCATCATCGCCCTTCATTGCGCGTGGCCATGCCGTCAGTTCACCTGCCATCACGACATCCGGATGATTAAACCACTCATGGATACGTTCTGAGTCGACAGCGACACTCTCCCGATCAAGTTCGGTTTGTGTGTCAAGTCTTGCCCACCAATACGTACTCGTCGGCAGCTGCTGAATCGCTTCTAACTGCGCAAACGCTTGCTCTTTTTCTTGTAAAAAAAGCAGCATGTTGTCATTAACGAGAGTCGTCGTTCCGCGTTCCCCAGCATATTTTGACAACGTCGCCGGATTGTACAATTGGAATGGATGAGCGTGTGGTTCAATATAACCAGGCACAATATATTTCCCTGACACATCGACCGTCTCGACTGCTGATTCCGGTAAGTCTGGACCGACATAAACGATACGATCTCCTTCAATCCAGATGTTCGCAGTTTTCCATTGTTTCACGTATACGTTCAAATACGTCGCATTTTTTAAGACGAGCGAAGGTGGCCGTACTCGATCAACGACTTCGATTTGTGAACGAATCATCACTTTAGACCACGGTGCCCGCGCCGTTCTTTTTATTGGCATCGAACCCAATCCTCCCTTTTCTCTTTCAATGCTATTAAAAAATAGTTTTGAAAGCGTTTTCTTCAACTGTTTCAAGTTTACCTTTTCTCTGAAAGGGTCGCAAGTTATGTTCACTATTGTAACAAAATTCACATATATTTTTCACAAAAAAGCGACTCTTCTTCTGAAGAATCGCCTAGATCAAATTTGTGTCATGACAGTTTTTCGCAAGTAGTAATGCAATTGGTCAATTGGAATTGGTTTACTGTAATGATATCCCTGAATGAACGAACTACTATATTCTAATACGAATGCAAGTTGTTCCGGTCGTTCGACTCCTTCTGTGACGATATCGAGTCCCAGCGTTTGGAAGGTTTGATAAAGCCCTTCTAACAATGCGCGGTCAAACTTGTTCTCCGGAATCCCTTTGACGAAGTTTTGATCAATTTTAATAATATCAAGACGTAGCGATTGCAAGTATGACAAAGAAGACGTTCCGACCCCGAAATCATCGAGTGATATTTTTACCCCGATCACTTTTAACGCTTGGATAAACTGTTGAAGTTCATACACGTTCCCACCGACTTCACTTTCTGTGATTTCTACATGCAGTCGGCGTGGATGGAATCCCGTATCGGTAAGCGTTTCTTCCAATGTCTCTAAAAAGGAACCATCTAAAATTTGACGTTTTGATACGTTGATTGATAAAAATAAATCAAAACGCTCTGCATACCCCTGAATCTCGGTAATAGCTCGGACAAGCACCCACCGTCCCACATCCGAGATGAGTCCAAGTTGTTCTGCTACCGGAATAAAAACGCTCGGGGAGACGAACCCTTTCTGCGGATGATGCCAGCGAATCAATGCTTCTACGCCCATCACCTGAAATGGTTGGGGAGATACGATTGGTTGATAGTACAGTTCAAATTCATCATGGTGTAACGCATGACGTAAATCCCGCTCCATCTCGAGTGTCTGCAAGTAATGACTCCCATCTTCAATGTCTTGATAGGAGATAATGTTATCTTTCCCTGACGCTTTGACCTCATGTAAGACGACGTCAAGACGTGCCATCATCACCTCATAGGAGTGATGTGACGGTTCCCTCAATTCATCAATTCCAATACTTAAGGTCAGATGGTTCATTCCTTGTTTCAGACCCCATTCGCGTAAATCTTTCACTAACTGATTGGCGATAATCATGAGTTCTTCAGTCGTCCATTCCGAATGAATCAAGATGAACTCATCCGCTCCGATTCTTGCCACGAAGCCATCCTCTTTATAAAACATTAAACGAGAGGCAAAGAACGTAAGCATCGCATCCCCCGTACGCTGACCAAATTGGTCGTTGATCCGCCGGAAGTTGTCGAGATCGATTCCCATCACACCAATCGAGCGGGTCGTATCCGGTAAATTCATGAACATTTCCTCGACCGCCAAGCGGTTCGGGAGACGTGTTAAGGAATCTCGAAAGGCACGTGTCAACGACTCTTTTTGTGTCTGCTCTAATGCATCGAGTACCTCATTCATACTGATTGCCATTTCTTCAATCTCGTCTTGTTTATGGGGATGTAGATGGATCCGTAAACGACTATTTCGTTCCTTCGTGATCCACTTCAGTTCTTTGACGATGCCCATTAGACGTTTTGTAATGATTTGATTCACCGTCCAAAACAGAGTCAACAATAAACCAAGACCGAGAACGAGGAGTCCGAACATGCCGGTTTCTAACATCGTCTGAGTGTTTGTATAGTACGTGCGCTTCACCGAGAAATTGACTTCCCAGTTCGCATCTTGATAAATCGATTGCAGTGGTAAAGAGACGTGGGCAAACCAACTGTCTTGTTCAATCGTCAGCCGTTGATGGGCGAGCGGGCTAATGGATAGTTTCGTTTTTGCTTGTGCACTCATCGCCGCCATGAAGTCCGGACCGATTTTTTGAATGATTACAAGCGTACCACTAGGTTCACCCGTTCCATCAC
The DNA here is from genome assembly GCF_018617835.1 of Exiguobacterium sp. s101. Taxonomy (NCBI): domain Bacteria; kingdom Bacillati; phylum Bacillota; class Bacilli; order Caryophanales; genus Exiguobacterium; species Exiguobacterium sp. s101. The sequence continues at coordinate 43,969 of NZ_JACSKX010000014.1, forward strand.
TTTTTACAATTGGATGGCTCATGAAGACCACAGGGCCGAAGTCGGTACCGTATACCGCACTTTGTGTCATACTAGACGAGTTGACGTAGCGTAACAAATCATTTGTGAAGGCGCTCTTCTCTTCTGCCTTTTCTAACTCATAAATCTGATTAAATTCGGAGTAGACTACCTCTCGATTTTTGTCGAGGAAAATCATCGCCCCGATCCCAAAATTTTCTAAGGTTTCTTTCCCCATATTATTTTCGACAAAAGTATCATTCTCGTTCTGCACGAAATCATAGGCATTCGTCCAGACTGACCAGTCGACAAGAATCCGTTCGAGCATGAGACGGTGATTGGCGAACACTTCCGAAACACTCTCGATTTGATCGCGGGTCATCGCCTTGTCCTGTTCAATACTTTTCTCTACAAAATACGGTTTGATGACAAATAAAATGACACCGATGAAGAGTACGATGTTCACGGCAATTGCAATAAATAGTTTTGATTGAACACGCAGGCCGACCACCTTCTTTCTCCGAGCTACTTTACTATTGTAGAACAGGATATCGGCATTCCCTTTTTTTCGCATGAAAAAAAGGATGGGTTGACCCCATCCTTCAAATAATCTGTGTGAACGCTCGTGATCCGATATCGGTTCGGTGGAACGTTTCCGGTAAATCGAGTAGTGAGATTGCTTCATATACCACTGTCTTCGCTTCAAGTAGCGTCGGTCTCGTCGCAGTCACGATGAGTAAGCGACCGCCGTTTCCAATGACTTGATCGTCCTGCCTCACCGTACCGGCGTGGAAAACGAAGACGTCCTGTGGGAGCGATTCAAATCCCGATAGCACTTGACCCGTGATAGGGCGTTCCGGGTATCCCTTCGCCGCAATGACGACACCCATCGTATATCCGTCGCTCCACTCGATCGGATACGCCTCTTGACGAACGACCGCTTCAATCACGTCAAGGAGCGGCGATTTCAAGTTCGGCACGATGGCCTCTGTTTCCGGGTCACCGAAGCGCGCATTGAATTCGATGACTTTCGGTCCGTCAGATGTCAAGATAAGCCCGGCATACAAGAATCCCTCAAACGGGGTACCACGCTTGAACATCGTTTGTGCGAGCGGCTCTAACACCGTCTTCACCGCTTCTTGATACACAGTCTCTACCAAATGAGGCATTGGGCTATAAGCACCCATCCCACCCGTATTCGGTCCCGCGTCGCCGTCATAGGCGCGTTTATGATCTTGAGAGGTAACCATCGGAATGACGTGCTCTCCCGAGACGAACGCCATGAGTGAAAATTCTTCCCCCTCGAGAAACTCTTCAATGACGACTTGTGACTGTTGCCCAAATTTATCCGTCGTGAAGATATCGCGAACCGCAGCTTCAGCTTCTTCCACAGTGAACGCAACCGTGACTCCTTTACCGGCTGCCAGTCCATCCGCCTTGACGACGAGGGGTGCCCCAAGCTTCTCGATATAGGCAAGCGCGGATGTCGCGTCCGTGAACGCCTCGTACGCTGCTGTCGGGATTCCGGCTTCCATCATGATTTCTTTTGCGAAAGCCTTGCTTCCCTCTAATAAGGCAGCGGCTTTCGTTGGTCCAAAGATGTTCAACCCTTTGTTGCGGAACGTGTCGACGACTCCTGCCATGAGCGATGACTCAGGTCCGACAATCGTCCATTCCATCTCTTTCTCTTCTGCAAAATGAACAAGCTCCTCAATGTCCGTTTCATTGATTGACACACACGTCATACCTTCCATGAAATCGTTGCCCGGTGCAACGAAGACGTTGTGCCCGTCTTGTTTCAACTTCCACGCGAGCGCATGCTCGCGTCCTCCTCGACCGATGACCAATACGTTCATGACGCGCACCCCTCTCAGTGTTTAAAGTGTCGAACTGACGTGAATACCATCGTGATTCCGTGTCGGTTCGCCGCTTCGATTGACTCTTCGTCACGAATCGACCCGCCTGGTTGGATGATGGCCGTGATTCCTGCAGCAGCTGCCGCTTCGACCGTATCGGCCATCGGGAAGAAGGCGTCGCTCCCGAGAGCTGCGCCAGTCGCGCGTTCCCCGGCTTGTTCGAAGGCAATTTTTGCTGCGCCGACGCGGTTCATCTGTCCGGCACCGATTCCAATCGTCGTTTTATCTTTGGCGACGACAATGGCATTCGACTTGACGTGCTTGACGACACGCCATGCAAGTTTCAAGTCTTCCCATTCCGCTGCGGTCGGACGACGATCCGTCACGATTTGGCATAAGGCATCATCGAGTGTCATGTCATCCCCGTCTTGTACGAGCAATCCTCCGGCGACAGCCGTTAGGCACATGCCTGTCATATGTCCCATATCGAGCGTCAACAAACGAAGATTCTTCTTCTCTTTCAATCGGTCAAGTGATGCCTTACTAAAGGAAGGTGCGATGATGATCTCTAAAAAGATGTTGCGAAGGGCATCAGCCGTCTCAAGATCGACTTCACGGTTCAAAGCGACGATTCCGCCAAAGATAGAGACCGGATCAGCGGCATGGGCGCGTTCGAACGCTTGAGAAATCGTCCGTCCGACCGCCACACCACATGGATTCATATGTTTCACGACGACCGCAGCCGGTTCATTCAACTCACTGAGTGCTTCAAGTGCTGCGTTCGTATCCTGAATATTGTTATACGAGAGTTCTTTCCCATGAAGCTGTGTCGCATTCGCAAGTGTCATGCCGTCGTATAATGGTGTCTTATAAAATGCAGCTTGTTGGTGCGGATTCTCACCGTAACGAAGGTCTTGTACTTTCTCATACGTAACCGTCAATTGCTCTGGGAACGTCTCCTCGATTTGACGACCTAAGTAGTCGGCAATCAACGCATCATAGGCAGCCGTATGACGGAACGCTTTCGTTGCGAGACGTTGACGCATCTCAAACGATGTACCGCCTCCACGCACTTCATCGGCGACAAGTGTGTAATCACTTGGGTCAACGACGACCGTGACGCTTGCATGGTTTTTCGCAGCCGAACGCAACATGCTCGGTCCACCGATATCGATATTTTCAATCGCTTCTTCATAGGTCGTGTTCTCTTTCGCAATCGTCTCTTTGAACGGATACAGATTGACGACGACATAGTCAATCGGTTCGATGTGATGATCTTTCATTTGGGAGACATGCGTATCAAGGTCGCGACGTCCGAGAAGTCCACCGTGAACGAGTGGGTGCAACGTCTTGACACGACCGTCTAACATCTCCGGGAACGATGTCACTTCCGAGATGTTTTTGACCGGTAATCCCGCCTGTTGGAGGGCTGCCTCGGTCCCACCTGTCGAGATGAGTTCGATGCCCGCCTCATGCAAGACGGTTGCTAGTTCAACAATGCCTGTTTTATCAGAAACACTTAATAATGCTCTCACTTGAAAACCTCCTGTTGATTCAACACTTGTTGTAATACGCGCGGATAAAGTTGGTGCTCGATCGTCTGAATGCGACGCGTCGCCTCGGTGCGGTCACACCCTTCAATCTCGACAGACGCCTGTGCGATGATCGGACCCGTGTCCATCCCCGCATCCACATAATGAACGGTCACACCACTCGTCGGCACGTTGGCGTCAAGCGCCTGTCCGATCGCGTCTTTACCTGGAAAAGCGGGTAAAAGCGATGGATGAATGTTTAGAATGCGATTTGGATATGCGGATAGTAACACATTTCCGATCAAGCGCATATATCCCGCCAACACAATATAGTCTACGCGAAGCGTACGGAGCAGGACGAGGATTTCTTCCTCGAACTCTTCTTTTGACTCGTACGCCTTCGGTGTAAACGAAAAGCTTGAGATCCCATAACGTTCCGCTCGATCGAGAACAGTGGCTTCTGGTTTGTCCGTCACGAGCAACACACATTCGGCAGACAAATGACCATCGGCGATCGCTTGCCAGATCGCTTCGGCGTTACTTCCCGATCCTGACGCAAAGATAGCAAATCGTTTCATTGGTCCACTCCTGAAATCCGGATGCCTGGACGACTCTCGACTTTCCCGATTCGGTGCGCTGTCTCCCCGACACGTTCAAGCGCCGCTTCGACAAGTTCCACATCTTCAGCTCGTACCGTGATCATATACCCGATTCCCATATTGAAGACGTTGAACATTTCTTGCTTCGAGATGTTCCCGACTTGTTCGAGCCAGTCGAATACAGGAAGACTCGGCCAACTCGAGGCATCGAACGTGATGCCGAGACCTTCTGGCAACATGCGAGGGACATTCTCATAGAAGCCACCACCTGTGATGTGTGCCATCCCTTGAACCTTCCCTGTCGAAATCGCCGCTTTCGCCGCTTCGGCATAAATCCGTGTCGGCAACAGCAAGGCGTTCCCGAGTGTCGTATCGAGCATCGCAATCTCATCCGTATAGTGGAGGCCTTGCGCTTCGACAATATGACGAACGAGGGAGAAACCGTTCGAATGGACACCGGAAGAAGCGAGTCCAAGGACAATGTCTCCCGCTTGAATCGTCGAACCGTCGAGCAAGTCTTCTTTCTCAACGACACCGACCGCAAATCCGGCGATATCGTATTCGCCATCCGTGTACATCCCTGGCATCTCAGCCGTTTCACCACCGACGAGGGCGCATCCCGCTTGGACACATCCTTCAGCGACACCGGCGACGATGCGCTCAAGCTTGGCCGGTTCTGCTTTTCCTGTCGCAATATAGTCGAGGAAATAGAGCGGTTCTGCTCCATGCACGAGACAATCGTTGACGCACATGGCGACACAATCGATTCCAATCGTATCATGCTGGTCGAGTGCGAACGCCAACTTCAGTTTCGTCCCGACCCCGTCGGTCCCGCTCACGAGAATCGGATGTTTCATGTTCATCGAACCGAGGTCAATCATCGCTCCGAAACTGCCGAGACCGGTCATCACTTCCGGACGCATCGTCCGGGCGACATGACGTTTCATACGGGATACGGCCTCGTACCCTGCTTCTAAATTCACACCCGCTTGTTCATATCGAACGCTCATCGCTTTTCCCCCTTAAGCCTTTGTCTCTGTTACGAGTTCTGCAAGTTCAGTCGGATAAAGCCCCGTGAAACATGCAGCACACTGCCCGCGTAGTGCTCCTTCGAATGGACGATCGATAGCTTCGACCGTTCCATCCAATGTGAGGAACGCTAGTGAATCGGCACCAATCTCTTCTCTGATTTCTTCAATGGATTTGGTTGCCGCAATTAACTCTTCCTTGGTGGATGTATCGATTCCGTAGTAACACGGATGTTTGATTGGTGGTGACGTGATGCGTACATGCACTTCCGTCGCGCCTGCCTCTCGAAGTAACGTGACGATTCGGCGACTCGTCGTTCCACGGACGATGGAATCATCGACCATGATGACGCGTTTCCCGTTCACGACACCGCGTAACGCTGACAACTTCATCTTCACGCCGCGCTCCCGTAATTCCTGGGACGGTTGAATGAACGTCCGTCCGACGTAACGGTTTTTAATGAGTCCCATTTCGTAAGGGATTCCGCTCGCCTCAGCATAGCCGATTGCCGCAGAAATACTCGAATCCGGCACACCTGTCACGACATCCGCTTCGACCGGTGCTTCTTCAAACATCTTTTTCCCCATGGCCTTACGTGCCGTATGCACGTTGATGCCATCGATGATTGAGTCCGGTCTTGAGAAGTAGATGTATTCCATTGAGCACATGGCACGGACGGCCGCTTCACTGAATCGCTCTGACGTGATGCCTTCATTCGTGATCATGAGCAATTCTCCTGGCTCGACATCCCGGACGTACGTCGCCCCCACGACGTCAAACGCACACGTTTCCGAGGCGAAAACGTACGCCCCGTCTTCCGTCTGTCCGAGTGATAATGGACGTAACCCATGTACGTCAACTCCGACGTATAGCGCGTCTTCCGTCAAGAATAGAAAAGCGAACGCTCCAACGAGACGGGCCAAACTGTCGGCGATTCTTTCTTTTACCGAGTTGCCGCGACTCCGTTTGATGAGATGGGCTACGACTTCTGTGTCAGACGTCGTTTGGAAGATTGCCCCTTCCGCTTCGAGCATATGTTTCAACTCGTTCGCGTTCACGAGATTTCCGTTATGCGCCATCGCCAAATCTCCTGTCAACGACTTGAAATGAAGCGGTTGAACGTTCTCTAGCGTATTGCCGCCCGCCGTCGAGTAGCGGACGTGACCAATCGCATGATTTCCGGTGAGGGCATCGAGCGACATCTCATCAAATACCTCGGTGACGAGACCAAGGCCTCGTTTCGCATGGAGACGCTCGCCGTCTGCCGTGACGATCCCCGTCCCTTCTTGACCACGATGCTGCAAACTGTGAAGTCCGTAATAGGCAAGGTGTGACGCTTCGATGTGACCGAACACACCGAAGACGCCGCACTCCTCATTCATGCCTCGGATGTCATATAACATGGAATAGCTCCTTCCCATACACGCTCCAACTCTTGCACGTCCATTTCAATCAAGCGGTCGCTTGTACGAAGGACAAGCGTTGCTGGCTCTGTGACCGTTCCGATTTTCGTCCCGTTCGTCATGCTCGCAAATGCCTCAGCTTGTGCCTTGTCGACGGTCACGAGGAAGCGTGATTGGGATTCACTGAATAATGCCGTCACAAGATCTGTGTCGATCGTCACGTCCATGCCGAGACCTGTTCCAAAGACCAGTTCTAGTAACGCTGCCGCAAGACCACCTTCTGACACATCGTGTGCCGCCGTGACAAGACCACCACGGATGGCTTGAAGTAATGCTTTCTGTGTGTGACGTTCTTCCTCAAGATCGAGTGTCGGCGCGTGGCCGCTCACTTTACCGTCTTGGAGCATTTGAAGGGCACTTCCGCCAAATTCCGCTTTCGTCTCACCGAGTAAGAAGACGACGTCTCCTGCTTGTTTCGCAAACGAAGTCGTGATGTGTTCCGGCTTCTCGATGAGCCCGACCATTCCGACGACCGGTGTCGGGTAGATGGCTTGCCCGTTCGATTCGTTATATAGCGATACGTTTCCACCAATGACAGGCGTATCGAGCGTACGGCAAGCTTCCGCCATCCCTTCAACGGCTTGGTCGAGCTGCCAGAACCCTTCCGGTTTATCCGGGCTTCCGAAGTTAAGGCAGTCCGTCAAGGCAAGTGGTTCCGCACCACTCGCGACGATATTACGTGCCGCCTCAGCGACAGCGATGGCCCCACCGACACGCGGGTCGAGATATACATATTTCGCGTTGCAGTCTGTCGTCATCGCGAGCGACTTCTCCGTCTCACGAATGCGAATGACCGCGGCATCACTGCCTGGTGCGACAACTGTCGACGTTTGCACCATGTGGTCGTATTGCTCATACACCCAACGTTTCGAGGCGATGCTCGGCATCGCAAGGACGTCTTTCCAAGTCGCCATCACATCCTCGACGATCGGCTTGACCGGCTTCATCGCTTGGAAAGCTTCATAGTATGCCGGAACTTTAGAAGGTTTATGATAGACAGGAGCGTCTTCTGCGAGCGCGTCGACCGGTACTTCAGCTGCGACTTCTCCTTGATGAACGAGACGAAGTACTTTCTCTTCGATGACCTCTCCGACTTTGATCGCATGAAGTCCCCACTTCGTGACGATCGCTTCAATCTCGTCTTCGTGACCTGCTTTGACGACGAGGAGCATCCGCTCTTGCGATTCCGATAGCATCATCTCGTAAGGTGTCATGCCTGTCTCACGTTGCGGGACGAGGTCTAAGTTCATCTCAATCCCCATACCTGCTTTTGAGGCCATCTCTGCTGACGAAGAGGTCAATCCGGCTGCGCCCATGTCTTGAATCCCGACGAGCGCCGGGTGCTTGATGACTTCGAGACACGCTTCGATCAAGAGCTTCTCCATGAACGGGTCTCCGACTTGAACGGCTGGGCGTTTCTCGTCTGCGTCTTCTCCGAGTTCTTCAGAAGCGAACGTGGCACCGTGGATTCCGTCACGTCCTGTCGTCGCTCCGACGTACATGACCGAGTTTCCGACACCTTCCGCGATCCCTTTTTGAATGTCTTCATGACGGATGAAGCCCACACACATCGCGTTGACGAGCGGGTTTCCGGAGTAGGCCGGGTCAAAGGCGACTTCTCCACCGACCGTCGGAATGCCGACACAGTTCCCGTATCCGGCAATGCCTGACACGACATAACCGAATAAATGTTTCACACGTGATTCGTTCAAATCTCCGAAACGGAGTGAGTTCAATAATGCAATCGGACGGGCGCCCATCGAAAAGATGTCACGGATGATTCCACCCACCCCAGTCGCAGCACCTTGATAAGGTTCAATTGCTGACGGGTGATTATGACTCTCGATTTTGAAGGCGACGGCTTGACCGTCTCCGATATCGACGATTCCAGCCCCTTCTCCCGGTCCTTGTAAAACGTGCTTGCCGGTTGTTGGAAACTTCCGGAGCACCGGTTTCGAGTTTTTGTACGAACAGTGTTCAGACCACATGACCGAGAAGAGACCGATTTCTGTATAATTCGGTTCCCGGCCAAGTAGTGAGACGACGAGCGTGTATTCGTCGTCTGATAATCCCATCGTGGCATAGATCTTTTCATCACGGATTTGTGTAGCTGTCGGTTCAGTTGTAAGTAACATATCGTGCCCCCCATTTTACGATTGACGTGAATAACCGTTTACCGTCTTCTACACCGAGCAACGCTTCGACCGCACGCTCCGGGTGTGGCATCATGCCGAGTACGTTTCCTGCCTCGTTCGTGATGCCGGCGATATTTTCGACCGATCCGTTCGGGTTCTCTTTGTACGTGAACGCAATCTGCCCACTTGCCTTTAATGTCTCAAGTGTCGCGTCGTCACAATAGTAGTTCCCTTCCCCGTGTGCAATCGGGACACGAATCGTTTCCTGTGCCGCATACTCACTTGTGAACATCGTTTCGTTGTTTTCGACGACGAGGTCGACCGTCTTACACATGAATTTCAAATCACGGTTTCGCATCAATACACCTGGAAGTAACCCTGCTTCGACGAGTACTTGGAATCCGTTACATACTCCAAGCACCGGACGTCCTTCTTCAGCGAAACGCTTTACTTCAGCCATAATCGGTGAAAATTGGGCGATTGACCCGCAACGCAAGTAATCTCCATATGAGAATCCACCTGGTAACAGGACCCCATCGAACCCTTCAAGTGACGTTTCTGTATGGAATACGTATTCTGCTTCTTCCCCGAGTACGTCTTTTACCGCGTGGTACATGTCGAGGTCACAGTTTGATCCTGGAAAGACGATGACCGCGAACTTCATGCGAGTACCCCCATCTCAATTTCATAATTCTCAATGACCGTATTGACGAGTAACTTCTCACACATTTCTTTGACCATGTCTTCTGTCGTGTCGTCCGCTACTTGAAGCTCGATGATTTTCCCGATGCGCACCGATTCAACGCCAGCGAATCCGAGATGTTCGAGTCCACCTTTCACGGCAACTCCTTGTGGGTCGAGTACACTTTCACGTAATGTCACATACACGTTTACTTTTTTCATTGTCCGTTTCCCCCTATGCGTGTTAACAGTTGTCCATACGTCTCAGTCAAAGAACCTAAATCGCGACGGAATACGTCTTTATCGAGTTTTTGTTTCGTTTCTTGATCCCAGAGGCGGCACGTATCGGGTGAAATCTCATCCGCTAAGATAATCGTCCCATCCACTTTGCCGAACTCTAGTTTGAAATCGATCACGTCGATGCCGTGTTGACCGAAGAAATCGAGTAATACTTCGTTTACCCAAAGTCCAAGTTGTCGCAATGTCTCGACTTCTTTATGTGTAGCGACTTGCAACAATCGGATATGATCCTCTGTGAGGAGCGGGTCCCCGAGGGCGTCATCCTTATAATAAAACTCGACAATCGGTGCGAGGAGCGGTGTTCCTTCTTCCCAACCGAGACGTTTCGCCAGACTGCCGGCTGCGATGTTGCGGACAACCACTTCTAACGGGATGATGTCGACACGACGGACCAACTGTTCCCGGTCTGAGATCCGTTTGATAAAGTGTGTCGGAATCTTGTTGTCATGCATCAATTCGAACAACTGCGTCGTGATGGCGTTGTTCAGGATCCCCTTCCCATCAATCGACTCTTTCTTCTCTCCATTGAATGCTGTCGCATCATCTTTGTAGTACACACGAAGCACACCCGCTTCTTCTGTCTCAAATAACGCTTTCGCCTTGCCTTCATAAATTGCTTTCATCTGAACCGTTCCCCCTTAAAAGTGAGAGGGGCATGTCGCCCCTCAACGATTACAAACCACAGCGTTCAAAAATCGTATCGACACGACGTACGTGATAACGCGGGTCGAACAACTCATCGAGCTCTTCACTCGTAAAGAGTGCGCCCATTTCTTTGTCCTCTTCAATCAATGTCCGGAACATCGTTTCTTCTTCCCACGCCTGCATCGCCTTCGGTTGAACCGCATCGTATGCCGCTTCACGACTCCAGCCCTTCTCGATGAGACCGAGTAAGATCCGTTGCGAGAAGATGATCCCGAACGTACGGTCCATGTTGCGACGCATGTTGTCCGGGAAGACCGTCAAGTTCTTCACGATGTTACCGAAGCGATTTAACATATAGTTGAGAAGAATCGTCGCATCCGGGATGATGATTCGTTCTGCTGATGAGTGCGAGATGTCACGCTCATGCCAGAGCGGAACGTTTTCGTAAGCCGTCATCATGTGACCGCGAATGACACGCGCAAGTCCTGTCATATTCTCAGAACCGATCGGATTCCGTTTATGCGGCATCGCCGAGGACCCTTTTTGTCCTTTCGCAAAGAACTCTTCCACTTCGCGCGTCTCGGTCTTTTGAAGTCCACGAATCTCGGTCGCCATCTTTTCAATCGATGTCGCGATCAATGCGAGCGTCGACATGTACTCGGCATGACGGTCACGTTGGAGTGTCTGTGTCGAGATTGGCGCAGCTTGGATGCCTAGCTTTTCACAGACGTATGATTCGATGAATGGGTCAATATTTGCGAACGTTCCGACCGCTCCGCTCATCTTCCCGAATTCAATCGTTTCGCGAGCTGCCATGAAGCGTTTTTTGTTCCGTTTCATCTCTTCATACCAGAGGGCCAGCTTCAAACCGAACGTGGTCGGTTCTGCATGAACGCCGTGGGTACGTCCCATCATGATGTCATACTTATGTGCTTTCGCTTTTTCTGCGAGAATACCGATGAAGCGATCTAAATCGGCCTCTAAAAGATCATTTGCCTGTTTGATTAAGTACGAGAGTGCCGTGTCGACGACATCCGTCGACGTCAAGCCGTAATGCACCCATTTTTTCTCTTCTCCGAGTGTCTCAGAAACGGCACGAGTGAACGCGATCACATCATGACGTGTCTCTTGTTCAATCTCTAGAATGCGATCAACATCAAACGATGCCTTGTCCCAAAGGACTTGTACATCTTCTTTCGGGATGATGCCGAGTTCACTCCAAGCCTCGCAGGCATAAAGCTCAACTTTTAACCAGGCCTCGAATTTGTTTTGATCAGTCCAAATGTTTGCCATCTCTGGGCGGGTGTAGCGTGAAATCATAAAACGGTCTCCTTCCAAATTGCCAGTTGTTCGATGGTATGAAGCGCTTCTTCGACCGTGTCACCTAGGACGTTCAAATGTCCCATTTTGCGACCTGTCTTCGCTTCATCTTTTCCATACAGATGTAGTTTAACATTCGATGGCAATGCTTTGACATGAAGTCGTGGCATATGTTCGCCGAGAAGGTTGACCATGACGACGGGCGTAGTCAATGTCGTTCGTCCGAGGCGCATTCCGGTCACGGCTCGAATGTGTTGTTCAAATTGTGAGGTTTCACAAGCGTCAATCGTGTAATGCCCGGAGTTGTGGGGACGCGGTGCGAGCTCATTCACATATAGACGTCCATCCGCCATGACGAACAGCTCGACAGCGAGTGTCCCCGTTAAGTCGATATGATCGGCGAGCTGGAGTGCGAGGTGTCTTGCATCCTCTTGAATCTCATCAGTTACACGAGCCGGTACGATGGATAGATGTAGAATGCTGTTGTGATGAATATTTTCACTGATTGGGAACGTCGACGTTTCTTCTTCTCCTCGTGTCACGATGACCGAGATTTCTTTTTTAAACGGCAACCACGCCTCAGCGACATATTCTTGTTCGACAAAGTGTTCAATGAACGCCTGAAGGTCTTGTTCCGATCGAATGACCGTCTGACCTTTCCCGTCATAGCCGAAGCGACACGTTTTGATGACAAATGGGTAGCCGAGCTTCTCATATGCCTGACGTACCTCTCGAACCGTACGAACCGAAACATATGGCGCCACACGTAGTCCTGCTGATTCAATCATCTGTTTTTCTAAGATACGATGTTGCGTTGCCTTCAACACGTCCATACCTTGTGGACATTTCTCTTCGATGGCTGCAATCATTTCCGTGTCGATGTTTTCAAATTCATACGTCACAATGTCTGAACGGTCAGCGAGTTCTTTCGCGGCATTCACATCATCAAATGAAGCGATAATCGAATCCGCTACTTGTGCGGTCGGTGCATTCGGGTTCGGGTCTAGACAAAGCGTCGTGTATCCCATTGCACTCGCGCTGAGTGACATCATCCGTCCAAGCTGTCCTCCACCTAAAATGCCGATTCTCATTAGACCAGTTCCTCCGTTCCACGCATGGCCATCTCTTGTTTTTGCTCTCGGAACATTTCAAGTCGCTTCGTGATTTCTGCTGATTGGATACTGAGGATCTGAGCAGCGAGTAAACCGGCGTTCGTCGCACCTGCTTTACCAATGGCGACAGTCGCTACTGGGACGCCTGCAGGCATCTGTACAATCGACAGTAGCGAATCCATTCCATTGAGTGCTTTCGACTGAACTGGGACACCGATGACAGGAAGAGTCGTTTTTGCGGCGACCATCCCTGGAAGGTGAGCTGCCCCACCAGCACCCGCAATGATGACTTGAATACCTCTGCCTCGTGCCTCTTCCGCATATTCGAACATCAAGTCTGGTGTTCGATGGGCCGATACGACTTGCTTCTCGTATGGAATCTGTAACTCATCCAACATGTCACAAGTATGTTTCATCGTCTCCCAATCAGATGAACTACCCATGATGACGCCTACCACTTCGTTCATTCCACATGTCCCCCTTACAAAAAAGAAATCCCTAAACCGAGCAATCAGTTTAGGGTATAGGCATGACAAATACACGTCCGCTACACCCCATAGTCTGACCAGAGTCGGTGATCAGGTAGAAACTTGCAAGCCATTTCCTTGCGATTATATGGAGCACTATTCATTTTTCTTAACTCACACGCCTATCGTACCTTGTTCTTTGAAAACATGTCAATAAACTGCGAACATTTTAATTGTCTGAATATTTATCGTTCGCCTTTTGGATGTTATCAGTATAATCTTCTCCGCTAATGTATGCTATTGAAAAGGGGGAGTTAGATGAGTTACATAGCGAGTTTACGAGAAGTGATTGGGAACCGCCCGATCATCAGTGTTGGTGCCACTATTTTGGTCATCAATCAAAAGAAAGAAATACTGATGCAACATAGATCCGATACGCTTGATTGGGGTTTACCAGGAGGATCGATGGAGCTCGGGGAAACATTGGAAGAAGTCGCAGCAAGAGAATTAAAAGAAGAAACTGGACTTTTCGCTGAGCAATTTGAATTCATTCAAGCCTTTTCCGGTCCAGATGGTTACTGTGAACTACTCACCACTTATTTGCTTCGCAAATTGAAGGGGGAGCTTCTTGGGAAGACCGTGCTCTTACTAGCCACAGTTGTTTACCAAGCTCGTCGGGTGGTTCCCACCCTGCAGGAATTCGTTTTAGTTTGCCAACATCAACAGGTTGATGCTCGCGTTGATGTCACGGTCATGATGCGCGCCACAGGCACACGTCCATTCACGGACATCCATCGTCTTCTTCTCGCCTTTCTCGCCACAAGAAGAACAGATCTGCGTCGATGCGTACCAAGGGTCTGCCTTGATGAGCGTCCGTCCGAAGAAGTTTGATTTGTACTCGAGTTGCCGGACGAACTCGTACCAACTGACATCGCCAACCGATTTGGCTAAGCGTCGGTTCTTCATCATGTTGCTCGATTTCAATGTCTCTACGACGATGACTTGGTTCTCGTCAACGATCCGTCTCGACAGTTTGTGAAGGAAGTCCTTGCGTTGGTTCGCGATCTTCTCATGTCTCTTAGCCAAAAGTAATTTGGCCTTTTCACGATTCTTGCTCCCGATCTTCTTTCGCGACAGCGCCCGTTGCGCCTTCTTGACCTTCGCTTCGGATTTACGAAGGAAACGTGGGTTTTCGATTTTCTCCGAGACCATCTCGTCGTTCGTCATGACGGCGAAGTGTTTTAGGCCGAGATCGATCCTGATCTTGTGCTCGGCCGGGATCAAGGGTTCATCGTCCTGTTTGACGAGGATGGAGATGAAGAACTTACCTGTTTTGGTCATCGACACCGTCGCCGACCGGATGACGCCCTCGAACGGACGATGCTGTGTGAACCGCACGAACCCGATTTTAGGAAGTCTCACCTTGCCGTTCTCGATGCGGATCGTGCCGTGCTGGTTGTTCGTCGTGTAGGAGGCGCGCGACCGTCGTCTCGATTTGAAGGCCGGGAAGCCGCCCGTCCCGGCGAAGAACTTCGCGAACGCGTTGTCGAGGTTCAGCTTCGCGTTCGCGAGCGCGAGACTGTCCGCCTCGGCGAGGAACGGGAACAGGGGCTTGTAGGAGGCGGGTGTCGCCGGTTTCCGTCTCGTTCCGCTCCCCGTTTTCGCCTCCTCGCGGATGGCGATGCGGTCCTCGAGTAGCTTGTTGTAGATGAATCGGGCGTAGCCGATTGTCTTGATGAGGAACTCGGCCTGTTCCGGCGTCGGGTGGAGCCGATATTTATAGCCTTTCAGCATGTCTGTCCCTCCTCCCTCCAGAAGATCGTAATGTGTTTTCTCATCCGATACCCGCCGAAGGGGGATAGGAATCTGACGGAATACCGAACTTTTGTTCGTCATATCTGTCACAGGGGGAGAAGACTTTTGGATCGGGCGATTCATCACCCACCTACGCTGTGCACGTCCCGATTCGTAGCCAGGGTTCCGTCCGGTCCATCGCGAGTTCCAGATACGTCTCTATTTTCATACATTCCATTGTGGTAAGATGAACATAGCTCATAGCGATTCCTCGGTCTGAATGTTTGTGTGGTAACTTCATTCTACACGAGGAAAGCGTCATGGGCTTTTTTGTGTTCACTTTTGGGTGTTGCACTTAATTTTATAATTCATCACATAAAAAAGCCGTCACACAGATTGTGTGACGGCTTGGCATTAGGATTCTTTAGAGACGCATTCAAATAAAATCGATTGATGGGAATGGACAGGTTCATCTTTGGCTCCCGTTTGCTCAAAGACGGGCTTTTCAATGCGGCGTATAGGACGATAACCCATTTCATTGATTCGATCTAAACATTCACTGACCGTTTCATTTGGTTCGACATATACTTTGATTTTCTTAGCCATTTCTTAACGTCCTCTCTTCCACTAAGCTGAATCGATGATACGAAAAAACGGCGGCCCTTGAGCGAATGCTCCAGAACCACCGTTTGCCTGGCAACGTCCTATCCTCACAGGGGGAGATCCCCCAACTACTTTCGGCGCTGAGACGCTTAACTTCCGTGTTCGGCATGGGAAC
>NZ_JACSKX010000015.1:0-56389 GCF_018617835.1 Exiguobacterium sp. s101
TTGGACTTTCAATGCCTTTGAATATTTGGTCATAAAAAACACCCCATAAAAGTTGGATTTTTCATGTCCAACTTTTATGGGGCAGTTCACGAAGGCACAATCTTTTTTAATACTCTTCGTATTCACTTGGATCTTGGTCATCGATGCGACCATCCGGTTTCGTCAACGCATTGAGCGTCTCCATCTCTTCCTCAGTCAATTCGAAGTTGAAGACGTCGAGATTCTCTTTTTGGTGCAACTCGCTAGACGAGCGGGCGAGCGGGATGACACCAAGCTGCACGTGCCAACGCAAGATGACTTGAGACACGCTCTTTCCTTTTTGTTTGGCGAGCTCGGTGATCTTCTCGTCATGAATGACCGTGCGGGCGCGACTGAGCGGGCTCCACGCTTCTGTGATGATGCCGCGTTCTTTATCGGCTTTCCGCTGTTCGACTTGCGAGAAGTACGGGTGCAACTCGATTTGGTTGATGACCGGTGTTTCTCCCGTCTCTTCAATCAAACGGTCAAGATGTTCCGGCATAAAGTTCGATACCCCAATAGAGCGGATCCATCCATTTTTCTTCGCTTGAATCAAGGCACGCCATGCCTCGACGTATTTATCCTGCTTCGGATTTGGCCAATGCAAGAGGAACAAATCCCAATAGTCGAGATTTGCTCGGTAAAGGGACTCCCGAATCATCTCGAGTGCCTGGTCATAGTCATAATATTGCGCGCGCAATTTAGATGTTAAGAAAAGCTGTTCGCGCGGAATGCCGGATTGACGAACCGCTTCACCGACCGTGCCTTCATTGTCATAACGAATTGCCGAATCGATTAGTCGATATCCGTTCCGGATGGCGCATGTGATGGCGTCGACCCCTGCCTCACCTTTCAAATAAACCGTCCCGAGTCCAATGGCTGGAATCTCATGGCTGTCATGTAACTTGATTGTTGGAATACCCATCAAATGCCTCCCCATTCAAAATCCGTTCTCTAGTCCCGTATTCCACTTTCCTGGGAAATGAAACGTTTGAATGTGAGATCAACGCCGAAATGCTTTGTAGAAACCTTCACCTAAATCAATGATACACACGATGATGATGGTGAGCAATACACTCCAGACGGCCCAGCGACTAATCGTTTCGATGTCGATATTGATTTGATCGGCAATCAACGAAATGGCATCGGATGAAATCAAATCAGGTTGCAGTAAAATGAGCGCCGTGACGACAATCCACATCACATTGAAGAGGGCGTTCCACAAGGCGAGCGGCTTCGTCCAGTGTCGAACCATCCATTTATAAATAGCGATGGCGATCCCAAAGACGGCCAAGGCGATGACAAACGGGAGGAATCGATCCAAGACAGACGGATTCAACAACGGATAGGATTTACCATTCATGACGACTCGAATCATCTGCTCGGCGTTGACGTACAATACGACCATCAAAACGGTGGCGACAAAGTCAAACAAGATGGAACCAAAAGAAATCGAGGTCGAACGTGGTTTCACTTTCTTGAGTTGTTCAGGTTTCCAACTAGAGAAGGGGACTTCACCTTCAGGCACAGTGCGTTCGATGATGAAGAACGTAAGCGTGATCCAAAATAACGTCTGGACGACAACGTTGAAGATGGCCGCCCCGATTTGAAGGAATCCTTGAATCAAGAATGGAAGCCAAGACGTGTCGTCGGTCGAGTTGTTCAGATAACCGATGATGGAGAGGATTGTGATGACCGTGACGGCAATCGGTAAGACGATTTTGATGACGTTCACGTATTGTGTGAAAAGGGCCGGGCCAATCAGGTGGAGCGGTCGGTTCGCATAGCGAGCGGCGAGAATATGAGGATCGCCGAGTTGGCGCAATGCTTCAAATAAAGCCGCTTCAGACGGGTCATTCCCAGTCATGTCATCAATGATCGATTCCAATTCGAGTGCGACGTCTTGCCGCATCGACTCAGGAATTCGAGAGGTGACTTCATCAATATACACATCACGAAGATTCATGATCATTTCCTCCTTCAATCAAACGGGTCAACGTTTTCGACATGTTCATCCATTCCACGTACAACTCATTCAAAATATCCAATCCGTCCGGGCTGAGCACATAGTACTTTCGTGGTCGACTCTCCGTTGTGTCCCAGGAGCTCGTGACGAGTCCTTGTTTTTCAAGTCGACGCAAGAGGGGGTAGAGCGTACTCTGGTCAATGTTGATGTCGGCATCAAGTAGCGCTTGAACGAGAGAATAGCCGTATTGAGGTGTCTTCAACTGGCTGAGCACCGCAATCGTCAACGTGCCGCGTCGCAACTCTGTCGCTAATGAGGCTTTTATATCGGACATTTTTTCGCCTCCTTCATTCGTTTATCTTTATACTGTATATCATACACTATAAGTTATCATACATCAATATGAATAAAAGATGTTGAATTATTTCCTTATTTTAGGATAATGAAAGGGAGGTGATGTGGATGAAGTGGTGGTGGATGCTTGGAGGTGTGGTGATCGCCAGTTTATTGACGATCAATGCGCAATGGTATGGGAATGCGGCGACGTTCGGGGTACCGATTGGCTGGATGATCACGCTATTAGTCATGACCCAATTTCGAAAGCCGACATCGATTCGATGGGCTGTGTCGTTTGGAGTGATCAGCGTAAGTATAGGAATCGTGTTATCCGTACCGAGTTATTCGGTAGCGGAAGCAGAAGAAACGTTGGGCAAAACGTACAATGACGTGACGTATATGGAAAACGTTCCGACGACCGGGGGAGAATGGAATCCATTTAAACCTCGAGTAGGATATCGGTTTAAAGCAGGAAGCGGAGAATCGATTTTATTCATCCCGGACTCGGGGAAAACGTTTGAACTGTAAAAAAAGACTCGCCCTCTAGGATGAGAGCGAGTCTTTGTGTTAGTTGCGAATCATATAGTCGAAGGCGCCGAGTGCGGCTGTCGCACCAGAACCCATCGAGATGATGATTTGTTTGTAGGCGCTGTTCGTGCAGTCTCCTGCCGCGAACACACCTGGGATGTTCGTCGCGCCATGACGGTCGACAACGATTTCCCCGAAGTTGTTGCGTTCGACCGAGTCGAGCCAGTCCGTGTTCGGGACGAGACCGATTTGGACGAAGACGCCTTCAAGTTCGACATGATGTGACTCGTTCGTCTCACGATACACATACGAGATGCCGTTCACTTTGTCCGTGCCCGTAATTTCTGTCGTCTGAGCGTTCGTGATGACAGTCACGTTCGGGAGGCTGTGGAGACGGTCTTGAAGCACTTGGTCGGCCTTGAGTTCAGGAGCGAACTCGAGGACCGTCACGTGCTTGACGATCCCGGCGAGGTCGATAGCCGCTTCAATCCCAGAGTTACCGCCACCGATGACCGCGACACGTTTCCCTTCGAAGAGAGGTCCGTCACAGTGCGGGCAGTAAGCGACCCCTTTGTTTTTGAACTCCGCCTCACCTGGGACGTTGACGTTACGCCAGCGTGCACCGGTTGAGAGGATGACGCTCTTACTCTTCAAGACAGCACCGTTCTCGAGTTCGATCTCGACGAGGTCATTTTTCTCAAGACGCTTCGCGCGTTGGAGGTTCATGACGTCGATGCCATACTCTTTGACGTGCTCTTCAAGACTTGCGACAAGCTTTGGACCTTCTGTATAAGCGGTACCGATGAAGTTCTCAATACCCATCGTGTCCATCACTTGGCCACCGAAGCGCTCTGCGATGATCCCGGTACGGATTCCTTTACGAGCCGCGTATACGGCAGCACTCGCACCCGCTGGACCGCCACCGACGACGAGGACGTCGTATGGGTCTTTATCCGAGAATGCAGAGGCGTCCGGGCCTGTACCGAGTTTCGCCAAGATCTCTTCGAGTGACATCCGACCGTTACCGAACGATTCTCCGTTCAAGAAGACCGTCGGGACAGCCATGATTTCTTTCGCTTCCACTTCATCCTTGAACGCGGCTCCATCGATCATCGTGTGAGTGATGTTCGGGTTGAGGACGCTCATGACGTTTAGCGCTTGCACGACGTCAGGACAGTTGTGGCAGCTGAGGCTGATGTATGACTCGAAGTGATACGTGCCTTCGATGTTTTGGATCTGTTTGATCGTGTCCGCATCGACTTTCGGTGCGCGCCCGCTCACTTGGAGGAGGGCGAGGACGAGTGATGTGAACTCATGTCCGAGTGGAATCCCCGCAAAGACGATTCCTGTCTCTTCAGACGGACGATTCACGCTGAAGCTCGGTGTACGCTCGAGTGTCGCGCGTTCGACCGAGATGCGTGATGACATGCTGGCGAGTTCGTTGACGAGCTCGAGCATCTCGTTTGAGACGTTGTCTTCCCCAGCGCTCACACGGAGGACGACATCGCCCTCCATGAGCTGGAGATATTGGTCGAGCTGTTGTTTAATCGCTGCTTCTAACATGTAATCGCTCCTTACAATTTACCGACGAGGTCAAGGCTTGGGCGGAGTGTTTCAGAACCCTCTTCCCATTTCGCTGGGCAGACTTCGCCTGGATTGTTGCGTACGTATTGTGCTGCTTTGACTTTGTTGACGAGCGTGCTCGCGTCACGGCCAATGCCGCCAGCGTTGATCTCGACAGTTTGGATGACACCGTCTGGGTCGATGATGAACGTACCACGGTCTGCGAGGCCGTCTTCTTCGTTCAAGACGTCGAAGTTGCGTGAGATGACGTGTGATGGGTCACCGATCATGATGTACTCGATTTTTCCGATTTTCTCAGATGTTTCGTGCCAAGCTTTATGTGTGAAGTGTGTGTCTGTAGAGACAGAGTAAACTTCTACACCGAGGTTTTTGAGTGTAGCGTACTCGTTTTGAAGGTCTTCAAGTTCAGTTGGGCAGACGAATGTAAAGTCAGCTGGGTAGAAGCAGACAACGCTCCATTTACCTTTAAGGTCGTTCTCAGTAACTTCGAGGAATTCACCTGTTTGGAATGCTTGTGCTTTGAATGGTAGTACTTCTTTGCCGATTAATGACATGGGTTATGTCCTCCTTGTTTTTTACTCTAGCGTTTCTATCTCGACTAGAATAATTATAATGTAATACTAACTTCATATAACGAGCTGGAATTGTCAAGGCGTTTGCATGCTTTGAAAGTATGAGGCTTATCAACGAATTATCTGCATTTGTCTTAATGAAAGGGAAGAAAACGATTACAATAGAATTGTTTTTTTGTTTTTATATATTTATTTTTAAAAAATAAATCATCGATAAAATAAATTTTTAGTATTAAAATGTATTTCATATTCTCGAAATAGAGACATGGATTATCAATTGCCATTGAAAACGTCCCTAATATGTTTGATTAAGGACGATCGATATTTTCAATAAGTTTAGCGATAATTTTCATCTCTAATTGTTTATTATATTGACTACGATCTTTTCCTTTATGCAAACGCATATGACAATTAGGACAAACAGCAGCTCCTAAACCAGGACGCAATATAATTTGATCAGAGTCTGAATGTAACGAATGTAACTCTAAGTATGGACCATCTTCTGTTTCAAAAGGAGATTGTGAACCACAAGCTTCACAGTGATTGTTTGCACGAGCAAAAATACTATAATAGACAGCTGCTGACTGTTCGCGAATTTGTTGCTTTCGGGTAGTTGTGCTTAACCCATTTACTTTTTGTAAATTTTGTTGTGCGATGAGATGAAGTTCATCTAATGTCTTGTATTTCATGTTCTCAAAAAAGTGACGGGCCCCTTCAAAAACTGAGTGTATAGGTTCAAATGTGAAAACGATAATTTCACGTTGTTGATAATTTTTGTCACTCCCAAATTGAATGTCATACCCAATTAGAATCATCTGATCAACAAAGCGATACATAGAGTTTCCTATTTCTTCAAATAAATACACATCTTTATTGCTTTCAATATGTCTTAAAAGAGCTTTATTACCAGAAGTGAATGTCTGATCACCGACTTGTCCTTCCCCATTGTAATAATACAACCCCTCTTTTTCATCCCATCGATTAGCATAATCAAAGCTACTATGTTTCATATCAAAAATAAAAATTATATCGTGCTTTGCTGATGGACTGATTCCCCTTTGTCGATTACCCCCGTATTGATCGTGAATTGAAGAACGTCTATACACTTTATTTTTTTCGAATAGCATAAAGCACCTCATTCCCAAAATTTTCATTTGTTTAAAGTGTATCATGCTTTTTTGCTAAAAACGAAAAAGACAGAGGTCCCCCTCTGTCTTCACCGTTACTCCGCCATCAACGCACACACCGCATTCGAATACGCCACCGGATCTTCAATCGGTAATCCTTCAATGAGGAGGGCTTGTTGATACAAGAGGTCTGTATACTGTTTCGCTTTCGCTTCATCTTCTTTATATACACGTTGGAGTGTCTGGAAGATGGCATGGTCGGCGTTCACTTCGAGCACTTTCTCCGCTTTCATACCCCCGCCGTTTGGCATCGCGTTCAAAATTTTCTCCATCTCGATTGAGACGTCGCCGGCGACCGTCAGACAGACCGGATGTGACTTGAGGCGTGTCGAGGCACGAACTTCTTTGACGCGGTCCCCGAGTTCTTGTTTCATGAAGGTGAACAAGTCTTGGTTGTCTTCGTTGAGCGACTGCGCTTCCGCGTCATCGAGACCGAGGTCACCGCTCGCAATCGATTTGAACTCTTTATCGTCATATGACTGAAGCATCTTGATCGCGAATTCGTCAATCTCTTCTGTGAAGTAGAGGATCTCGTATCCTTCTTCCTTCAAGCGCTCCGCTTGTGGCAAGAGATCGATGCGATGGATCGATTCGCCTGTCGCATAATAGATGTATTTCTGATCCTTTTTCATCCGTTCGACGTACTCTTTGAGCGAGACGAGTTTCTTCTCGTGAGAAGAATGGAAAAGAATCAAGTCTTTCAATTCGTCTTTCGCTGCGCCAAACTGGTCATACACGCCGAACTTCAATTGGCGACCGAACGATTCATAGAACTTCTCATAGTCCTCACGCTCATTTTGGAGCATCTTCTCGAGCATCCCTTTGATTTTTGACTTCACGTTTTTGGCGATCACGCGAAGCTGGCGGTCCTGTTGCAACATTTCACGGGAAATGTTGAGTGAGAGGTCTTCTGAGTCGACCATTCCTTTGACGAAGCCGAAGTAGTCCGGCAAGAGATCCGGTGACTTCTCCATGATCAACACGCCGTTCGAGTAGAGCTCGAGTCCTTTCTCAAATTCTTTCGTGTAATAGTCGAACGGGACCGTTGACGGGATATAGAGGATCGACTGATACCGGATCGTGCCGTCGACGTTCAAGTGGAGGTGCTTGAGCGGCTCATCAAAGCCGTAGCGTTTCTCATGATAGAACGCCTTGTAATCCTCATCGGTCAACTCGCTCTTACGCTTCCGCCAAATCGGTACCATGCTGTTGACGGTCTCTTCTTCCTTATAGTCCTCGTACTCTTCTGAGTCCTCTTTTTGACGATGTTTCGTCACATCGAGTTTGATTGGGTAACGGATGAAATCCGAATGTTTCTTGATGAGCGAACGGATCTCATACTCTTCAAGGAATGACGAGTACGCGTCATCTTCAGTGTCTGCTTTCAAGTGGAGCGTGATTTCTGTACCGATGTCCGCCTTGTCTGTCGACTCGATTGAATAGCCGTCTGTGCCTTCTGACTCCCATACGTAGCCTTGATCACTGTCAATCGAGCGAGTCCGTACGGTCACACGGTCAGCGACCATGAACGCAGAATAGAATCCGACTCCGAACTGGCCGATGAGGCTATGGTCTTCTTCCATCTTCGTCGCTTGCTTCATGGCGAGTGAGCCACTCTTGGCGATAATTCCAAGATTCGATTCGAGCTCTTCTTCTGTCATCCCAATCCCTGTATCGCGAATCGTGATCGTCCGCGCCTCTTTGTCGAGTTCGATTTTGACGAAGTAATCGTCTTTGTTGAACTCGATACTTTCGTCGGAGAGGGCACGGTAATACATCTTGTCGATGGCGTCACTCGCATTCGAGATGAGCTCGCGCAAGAAAATGTCCTTATGTGTATAAATTGAGTGGACCATCAACTCTAAAATTCGTTTCGATTCCGTTTGAAACTGTTTCTTTGTCATGATCGTTCTCCTTTTGATGTCTTTATTTTGGCACTCTATAATTAAGAGTGCTAACACTCTTAATTATCCTAATTTTTAGGAAGATGTCAACCGAGATTGAAGAAAAGATTGACGAGGACGTAGGTTTCGCATATAGTTGAGTACATGCGATGAGCTGGTCTATGTAAGACGGCGGACATTCCCTTGAGGAGCACGTTGTGGAGCGTGGTCCGTCGCGGTAGACTTTCGAGAGCACCTCTAGTGAGAGGTGCTCATTTTTATGTATACAATTAGCCTCCCTTCAAGCGAAGGGAGGCTTTTCTTATGCCCGAATGGATGCGAGTAACATCTCTTTCAACGCACGCAATTGTACGGCCGTCTCGATATCATCTTCTAAATAACTGATATGTGACTTCAACATGATGTTGTTTCCGAACGTCCCGAACGTATTGATGATTGTGACGACGGTCACCTTCACATCGATATCCGAGCGGAATGATCCGTCTCGTTTCCCGTCTTCAATCAAGGGTTCGAGCGTCTGCATGATTTGTCGCTGCACGTCAATATAAGTCTCGATCCCAGGAAGGGGCGTGGCGACGAACGATGCATAGCTTTCAAACGCCTCTCGGAAACGGGCGTGGTTCGCCCGTTCCAACTGCATCTCAAAAAAGTGGTTCAAGATGGCTTCGAGCCTTTCATAGGCGTTTCCCTTCTCATGCATAAATTGTTCAAATCGCTCGAGTGTCGGTTGTAGATTCTTGACTGCCGCTGCGACAATCAATTGGTCTTTCTTCGGGAAGTAGCGAAATAGCGTCGCCACCCCAATTCCTGCCGCATCCGCGATATCCTGCATTTGAACTTTCTCAAAGCCGTTCTCTAAAAATAAGCGTTCTGCCTCTTTGATAATCAGTTGAATCCGTTCTTCTTTGTTTTGTTGTCGTTTACTCAATTCCATCACCTCATTGTCTGTCCTTAGTATATCGTCTTCGAGCAGTTTCGTTGAGATTAATGTCACATCCAATTATGATTATGATAGTTAGACTATCATAATTTAAAGAATGGAGCTGGGACAATGCGTTTACAGGGGAAAGTAGCGGTCATCACAGGGGCAGGAAGCGGTATGGGAGAGTCGACGGCACGTCTATTCGCCAAAGAAGGAGCGACGGTCGTCGCGACAGATATCAATGAACAAGGTGTAAACAGCGTGGTCGAATCGATTCGTGCACAAGGCGGTGAAGCCATCGCGGTGAAGCATGACGTGACATCGCGTTCGAGCTGGGAAGATGTATTCGCAGAAGTGGAAGCGACGTGTGGCAAATTAGATATCCTCGTCAATAATGCCGGAATCGCACTTGCGAAACCGTTCTTGGAACAGACAGAAGAGGACTGGGCACGGACGTATCGCATCAACATCGATGGCGTCATGTTAGGGACACAATATGCGATTCCGCTCATGACCGAGAATGAGGGAGGATCAATCGTCAACATCTCCTCGATCTCTGCATTAACCGGTATGGCGGGTGCCGGAGCATACACGGCCTCAAAAGGTGCTGTCCGTTCTCTTACGAAAGCAGCAGCAGTCGATTACGGGAAACAAAACATTCGCGTCAACTCGGTACACCCAGGGTATATCGTGACGCCGATGAGTGCGCCACATATGGAGCACCCGGATTATAAACAGCACTTCCTGAATCAAATCGCATTGCCAAATCTCGGACAAGCGGATGAAGTGGCGGCAGCCGTTCTATTCCTCGCGTCAGACGAGGCGAATCATATTAGCGGAATCGAACTTCCGGTAGACGGTGGAGTGACAGCGAAATAAAAAACAAGCCTAGACGCGCGTCTAGGCTTATTTTAGTACCATTCTTTCGGTTCGTAATTTAATTCGCGGAACAACTGCTCCCGTTCTTTTTTCGAAAGGTCGCGCCATTGTCCAGGTGGGAGTTTCCCGAGCGTGATGTTCATGACACGCACACGTTGGAGGCGGAACACTTCGTAGCCGAGCGCCTCACACATCCGACGGATTTGGCGGTTGAGTCCTTGCGTTAGCGTGATGTTGAAGTCGAACTTTGAAAGCGGACGGACTTTACACGGTAGCGTCTTCTGTCCGAGGATTTTGACGCCAGCTTCCATCTGCTCGACGAACTCCGGTGTGATCGGCTTATCGACCGAGACGATGTATTCTTTCTCATGCTCGCCTTCTGCCCGGAGAATCTCGTTGACGATATCGCCGTCATTCGTCATGAGGATGAGACCTTCCGAGTCTTTATCAAGACGACCGATGTTGAAGATGCGGAGCGGGTGGTTGACCATGTCGACCAAGTTCCCTTTTACTTTTTTCTCTGTCGTACTCGTGATCCCGACCGGCTTATGGACGGCGATGTAGACGTTGTTTCGGGCAACCCGTGCGACAGAACCGTTGACGAGGACTTCATCGCCCGGTTTGACCTGGTCGCCGATTTTTGCTTTTTTCCCGTTGATGGTGACGCGTCCCTCTTCGACGAGACGGTCGGCTTGGCGACGGGACGCCTTGCCTGATTCACTGATGAATTTATTGATGCGCATGTGTACACGTCCTTTATTTGGCTTCGTCCTCTCACTATAACGCATTTTATAAACTCTCGAAAGCGGGAAACGAACGGGAGAGGAGGGATGACATGGAGGTACTACGACTGTTACAAGATGCGATCCGATTTCAACAGGCACTGTGCGATACAACGTTCGGGAAAGAATTGATTCCAGAGGCATCACCTGTCCTTTGGTACGGTCGACCTGGTCCGAATCAATGGCTGACAATCGGGACGAATCCGTCCCGCGGCGAGTTTTTACATCGTGACGGGACGCCGAGAATGGGGCAAGCCCAAAAGTTCTATTGGCGGGACACACTCTCGTTTGAAGATTACCTCGGAAATGAAGAGGCGCTGCAACAAACGCTCGAACGGACATCGGTCTATTTCGAGTCGGGTCGCGCGACGACGAGCTGGTTCGGGAAACCAGGTGGCGCCAAACTCGAGGCGCTCCTCAACGAGATGGGGCGGTCGTTTTATGACGACCCTAACGCTGTCATCCACGTCGATTTTTTTAAATTTGCGACGTATGAACAGATGGGGAAGATGAGGACGGGGCGCGACTGGATGGAGCATCCGACCTCAATCGAATTGTTGGAGCGGACGATTGCGTATATTAAACCGAGCCGTATCATCGTGCTCGGGCGAGACAACTGTCGTGCCTTGAAGGAGTTTTCAACAATAGGAAGTCTGTCTACGTATCCTGCCGTCACTTATGAAATCGGACGTCATGAATCAGGTATCCCGATGATTGGCCTCCATATGAAGCCGTCAGAAGTGTTCGTCGGGCTCGGGAATGGGTATGACTCAAACGGGCTACATTACGGGTCATACGCCAAGCGCGAGCATCTTTTAAAAATCGGTCAAGCGATTGAAACGATTACGGACGAGTGGTTGGTGGATGGACGCGCGTGATGCTTCCCCAAAAGTTGAATTCGTTGAAGTCGATATAGCGCACGTCTTTCGACCGGTTGTCGAGCACGGCCAACAAGACGACGTCGGGAAATCCCCGTTTTTCAAACTGTAAATAGCCGACCCCCGTGACGGAATGATTCTTATAGAAGCCGTTCGCCATATTTAATACGAACGGTCGACCCGCTTTCAGTTCCCGCTCGAACGTCGACCACTTCCATAGATAGCGGGAACTGCCTCGACCGTCATACCCGTATCGTTTCCATAATTTCGTGATGATGGTGGCGATTTGAGTCGGTGGCGTCCCTTTCTCATCTTTGAAATGGTGCCTGAAGGCAATCTCGCGCATATCCTCCTGAATCTGCGTTACATCGTCTGGAATATTAGTGAATCCGTGATTTCGATAAAAGCGGAAGATGGCGGTGATCGATGTCAACGTACAGTTGTTCTTTCCGTTCTCGAATTGTCGTTGGAGCAAGACGGGCACGCTTTCGATCTGTACAGAGCGCTTTAATGTCCAGCGTCCATGGTAACGATCGTTCACATAAGCTTCCGGGTCGATGATCCCGGCATAACCGTTGTTTGCGACCTCGAGTTGTCCTGCGAATGGGTGCTCCATCTAGATTTCCCTCCTTTTCTTTTAGTATACAAAGGACGCCCCATCTCATAAAAGAGAAAGGGCGTCGTTTTCGTTAAAACACAAGATGTGCAATTCCGACGATGATTGGAAGTGTGATGAATGTACGTAACAAGAAAATCAACACGAGATCGAAGAACGAGATTGGGAGTTTCGAACCAAGCAACAAGCCCCCGACTTCAGACATATAGATGAGCTGGGTGACGGACAACGTGGCGATGACGAAACGCGTCATTTCACTCTCGATTTCACTTCCGAGTACGGCCGGCAAGAACATGTCCGCAAAACCGACGACCATCGTCTGTGCGGCCGCTGCCGCTTCCGGCACTTGTAGGAACATTAAAATCGGCTCGAACGGCTTTCCGATAATTGTGAAGAACGGTGTATATTCGGCGATGACGACAGCGATTGTCCCGACAGCCATGACGACCGGAAGGACACCAATCCACATATCGAGTACGTTTTTAAAACCATCTTTTAATGTTTCCAAGAAACTCTTACTTGATTGTGACTTCTTCAAAGCTTGGGTCAGCGCCCATTTACCGAGCGACATGTTCGCCGGAACATCTTCTTCCGGTTGAAGCTCGGTTTCCTCATAAGCAGTATCCGCTTTTTTAGATAACGGATAAATTCGCGGCATGATGAGGGCTGCGACTAGACCTGATAAAATGATGGCACCGTAGTACGGCAGGAAGTATTGATCGAGTCTCATATACTGCAGGACGACGATTGTGAAAGTGATGGAGACGACGGAGAATGTCGTCGCAATAATGGATGCCTCTCGTTTCGTATAATAACCTTCTTCATACTGTTTTGTCGTAAGTAGAATCCCGATCGTTGCATCTCCGACCCATGACGCGAGCGAGTCGAGGGAAGCGCGTCCTGGCAAGCGGAACAACGGACGCATGATTTTCATCAGGAATGTGCCGACGAACTCGAGAAGTCCGAAGTTCAATAGGAGCGGTAACAACATACCCGCAAAAAAGAATGTCGCAAACAAGATTGGAATCAAATCAAAGAGTAGCAAGCCACCCGTAAATTCCGACGTGATCATCTCTGGTCCGACCGCGAGTAGCGTCATGACACCGGCGATGAAACCGATGATGCGCATGACGAACCAAAACGGTGTCACGCTAAACAGTGCGTTGATTGATGGTCGTTCCACTATAAAGGCAGGACGTGCCGTAAATAATAACAACGAGCCAAGGATTGAGATTCCCATCATGATGACGGCGAGTGCCGGTACGATGCCGCCAATCCAATCAATCAATAGATTGGATAAGAAGGCGATTGGAATCGTGAAACCTTCCTCAGATGAGATTGGTACGATAAAAAACATAATGCCGATGAGCGATGGAATCAAAAACTTAAAAAAGTCTCGACTCAAAAATTTCTTTCCGTCTGGTGTTGATGAACCATTCATGATGCATTCCTCATTTCCCCGAAATGTTTTTGCTGTCTATCTATCCCCATTACACATCAAGCCACGATTAAAACCTCTTTCTTTATCAGTATAAAAAATATGAGTAGGTACTATCAACCAAATGCGTGAATTTTCTAAAAATATTGAATGTTGACTAGGCAAAACATTCGTATTCTATAGAGCCATTTAGTATGATGACGGCGAGTCCAAAAAATCAAGATATTTAGAAACTTCATTATAGAGATAGGAGAATGCATGATGAGATTGAGTGTGTTAGATCAGGCGCCGGTCACGTCGGGTCATACGGGAGAACATGCGCTGAAAAGTGCGGTCGAGCTTGCACAAGTCGCAGAAGAGTTAGGATATTACCGCATGTGGATGGCGGAGCACCATGGAGGCATGTCGTTCGCTAGTTCGGCTCCTGAGGTCATCACAGCCTATCTGGCAGCCAAAACAAACAAGATTCGTCTCGGTTCAGGTGGCATCATGATGATGCACTATTCGCCACTCAAGATGGCGGAGGTGTTCAAGACGCTCAGTGCACTTGCGCCTGAGCGAATCGACTTTGGTGTCGGACGTGCACCTGGAGGTGACTCGAACGCGATTTATGCGATGTCACAGGGACAAAAGCCGATGATGGATGGGCTTTATGAAAAATTAGATACGACGCTTCAATTGATTAAAGACGAGGCACCTGAAGAACGTTGGTATAAGAATACGCCGGCTGCGCCGACAGGCATCACCCTTCCAGAGGCTTGGTTACTCGGTTCGAGTGGGAACAGTGCCATTCAAGCTGGACGGATGGGGCTTGGCTATTCGTTCGCTCAATTTTTCAATGGCCAATTGAGCGCCGAGACGCTCGATACGTATCGTCATCACTTCACACCGTCTGACTTTATGGAAAAACCGGATATCAGTGTCACGTATTTGGTGACGACGGCGGAAACGGAAGAAGAGGCTGAGTATTTGGCTCGACCTTCTGATTTGTCTCGTCTCTTCTTGATGCGAGGGCAGTTGCGACAGCTATTGAGTCCGGAAGCGGCCCATGATTATCCGCTCACGGAAGTCGATAAAATTCATATCGCCAACAACCGGGCGATTCACCTCGTGGGGACGCCGAAACAAATCGCGGAACAGTTGCGCGATGAGTCGGAACGTTACGGCTTCGATGAAGCGATGATCTGTAGTATTCAGCATAAGCAAGAGGACCGATTAAACGTCTATCGCCTATTGGCAAACGAATTGCTTTAATCCGACAGACACCTTCTCAAGACAGGGAAGGTGTTTTTTTGTACGGACGAAAAACGTTTTCCCATTTTTTCAAAGGTTTTCTCCATACTTAGCACGAAACCAACTACACTATAAGAAAAAGGAACGGGTGGAGGGATACGATGCAACGGATGAAAGGGGACCCACATTATCTGTTCGAGTTGTTCACACGTTTGTATCGAATGGTATTTCTAATGGAAGTGTCAGATGAGGGCTATCGTTACGTTCACGTGAGCAATCAGGCAAAACTTGCTTCTTCACTCCCGGATGATGTGGAAGGGCATTATTTACATGAAATGTATCAATCAGAGGTGGCCAATGAGCTGATTGAGCATTATGATTCGGTCGTTGAGACAGGCGACCCGGTCTATTTCATGTCGAAGATGAATATCGAATCCAATACGGCCCGATTTGCGTCGTCTATGCTTGTACCAATCGAGGATGAGGCGGAGACGGTTCGTTATATACTTAGCTTGACGACCGATTTATCGGAAGAGGCGGAAATTAAACTACTTCGAAGTATCGAGCACATGGACTATTTGACGGGAATGCCGAATTTGATGAAAGTGAAATTGGAGCTCGATCAATTGTTCGAGCAACAGAGTTCAGAAGAAACGAGCGTCATACGTCTGCACATCAATCGTTTCAAGATGATGATGTCACTTCAAGGGGTAGAACGATCGAATCAGTTGATTAAAGATATCACACGTCAATTGGCGAACACACTTCCAAAAGGGTCCATCATCGGTCGGGTGGACAGCGAGGACTTCATCGCGGTTCTGCCATATGTGCCGATTAAAATCGCTTATATGTATGCTGAACATTTGCTTGATGTGATTGCGAGTCATTCCTACCAAGTTGCGGAGGCAGAATTCCCATTATCGAGTTGTATCGGAATCGGAGCGGGGACGACAGACGCCGACCGTATCATTATGAACGCTTCGACTGCTTTACTCGAGGCGCGGCAGACTGGGAGTCAGACGATTCGTTTATATGAGCACGATGAGTACGTACAACGCTATATCGATGAAATCATGATTGAGACGGAACTCGTGAAAGCACTCAAACAAGACGAACTGTACATGGTGTATCAGCCGAAAGTATCGATGGATGGAGCAATTCATTTTGAGGCGCTCATTCGTTGGGAAAGTCCGGTGCTCGGTATTGTTTCTCCTGAAATGTTCATACGGGTTGCGGAGCAGTCGCTACTGATTGAGGACGTGACACAGTTTGTCCTGAATCGGGTGTGCCAAGAGGTGTCAACACATCCCGAGCAATTTGAAGGGCGCCGTGTGGCCGTGAACGTGTCGCCGAACTTGTTTCATGAGAACCATATGAATGAACTCGTTTCCATCATTGCATCGTACGGTCTTCCACCTGAACAGTTTGAGTTTGAAGTGACAGAGCACACGTTAATGCATGAACCAGTCGCTACGATCAAAATAGTCGAATCGTTAAAACAGCAAGGCTTTCGACTGATGATTGATGATTTCGGAGTCAGTTACTCCTCTTTAAATTATTTGAAGCTATTCGAAATTGATGGAATCAAGATTGATCGATCGTTCGTTGCTCAACTCGATCAAGAGAGTGGACTAAAAGAATATGAAATCGTCAAACTGATTGTGTCGCTGGCAAAAAAATTAGACCTAGAGGTGACGGCAGAAGGGGTCGAGACGGAAGAACAATATCGTATTTTACGTCAACTCGGCTGTGATGAGATTCAAGGTTATTTCTTTAGTCGCCCGATGCCGCTCGGAGACTTGGATGAAGCGCTCGATATCTTATATTCCCATCAAGCGATGTTGTCGAAAATCGAACAGCCGTCACAGTTACTTCAACCTTCTCTAGACGATCGTGAAATAAAACGCTTAAAAGCGATTCTGAGATTGGAGATTTTAAATACACCTCAAGAGGAACGTTATGACCGAATCTCACGTTTGGCCGCACAAACTTTACAGATGCCGGTCGCCTTCATCTCCATCATGACGACGGATCAACAGTGGCTCAAATCATGTGTCGGGATTGAACTCGAATCTGCGCATCTTAAACGAGAATGGACGTTATGCAATCGGGTTATCACATCCGAGCGTCCGGTCGTCATTGAAGATGTCGTGTCAGAAGCGATTGAGAGCGATAGTCCGTGGCTCGAGCGTATTGGGTTTTATGCAGGTGTACCCCTTCGTACAAAACAAGGTCATGTCATCGGTACGCTTTGTGTAGTCGACGAGCAGGCGAGAACGTTCACGGAAGCAAATCTACAAACACTTGAATCGTTTGCGCATTGGGTCATGACAGAAATTGAGCATACAGAAGTTTTAAGGCGACAAATCAATTGTCAGCAAGTTGTAGAAGCATTGTATGAAGCGACGGCATTACGCCTGCCATTTCAAGACCAATTGGAGCGGGTTCAAGAGATTCTATTGGAATGGGTCGGTTATTCACATGCGGTCATCTTCTCGATTGAGACTTTCAACCGACTCTTGGTAGAGAATGGGGTATCCCGTTTGACGTGGGGAGAAGAAGAACTTCAATCCCTCCATCAACTGACGACAGTCGGTTCACAAACGCTACAAGAAGGCGAACTTATTGTAGACGGCATCGAATTCACCACGCTCATCAGTTTTCCTCTGACACATAATCATCAAGTGTTTGGCTGGATTGTTTTATTGGCGGAGCAAGGGAATTTAAATGATCAATTTGACGAGAATACCCTTCAGGAATTGACCGACACGATACGATTGCTCGCGAGATGGATGGAGAGTGGGATTCGAAAAGAACGGAAACAACGCGAGATGGTTCATATCGCGAAACAGGATCAATTGACGAAACTATGTAACCGTCACACCCTCACGACTGATTTATACAAGCAACTGCAGCGCTCGCAACCGATTACATTACTATTAATTGATTTAGACGATTTTAAACGAATCAATGATCAATTCGGTCATTTGATCGGGGATGAAATGTTAATTGAGATGGCTCAACGATTACATGAGTTTGTACAGCGTGTTGGTGGTCAGGTGTATCGATTTTCTGATAATGCATTCATTGTGATTCAGGATGGCCCTCCCCGCAGGTTAAAAGATATAAATGAAGTTATTTCCCAGGGAATAACTGCGTCGAATGGAGAAGTGATTCATCTTACGGCGAGTGTCGGGGTCGCCATGGTGCAAAGTAGTGACACGATCGACGCGATTCTTCATCAAGTCGATTTGGCCATGCACATTGCAAAAAACAATGGGGGCAATCAATGGTTCCGGTACGATGTATATTCAGATGGTGAGGACTTTAACTGATTTAGTAGAAGAGGAGTTTATTTATTCATGCAAACTTTGATCAAGCACTCGGAACGTTTTTGGTACATGACACCTGTCGACCGTACAGACCGACCGATTCTCGGTGCCGTTGTCGGCGATACGCATACGCTGCTCATTGACGCTGGTAATTCTGTGTCGCACGCGTCATTCTTTTTAGAACAGCTAGAAAAACAAGGCCTCCGTGCGCCTTCGATGGTCGCATTGACACATTGGCATTGGGACCACATCTTTGGTTTACCGGTCCTAGAAGGGGTGGTATCGATTGCAAGTGAGGCGACAAAACAAGGAATGGAGAAGCTCGTCCCGTACGATTGGGACGATGCGTCTCTTGATGAACGGGTGGCGCAAGGGAATGAAATCGCATTTTGTGCGGAGGCGATCCGAGAAGAATACGGGGACGCACGCGACATCCAGATTGTGTTGCCGACGCTGACGTTTCAAGAATCACTGACGCTCGACCTTGGTGGGGTTCACGTTGTGTTGAAACATGTCGGGGGAGACCATGCAAAAGACGCTGTCATTTTATATTTTGTAGAAGAAAAAATCTTATTTTTGGGAGACGCGTTATACGCAAATCTATACGCTCCGACATGGCGGATGACACCGGAAGAGACACTTCGATTGTTGGATGTGTTGGAGACATTCGATGCCCAACAAATCGTTTGGTCACATGGTGAGATGGTGAGTCGTGAAGCGTTCGCAGAAGATTGCCTCGCATTAAGACGAATCGCCACCATATCAAATGATTTCCCAGGAAATATCGATGGAATCACTCGGTCATACGCTTCACTCGTCAATCGTGAAATCGATGAAGAAGAGAAAGAATTGATTACGTTTTTTGTGAACGGGACGATGGGAAGATGACACATATCATCACAAGAATTCACGAGGAGGACGAGACGTTCCAACAGTTTTTGACCACTCAATTGCGTGAGTATAACAACGTTCATTCGATTCATCATCGTGATATACGTGAAGCGAACGTGCCGCTCATTCAGTTAAAAATCGAACAAGAAGGACAGGTGATCGCCGGATTGTATGGGAGTGTGTATTGGGGATGGTTCGATTTGGATCGCCTGTGGGTTGATGCAGACTTTCATGGTCAAGGCATCGGTAGTCAAATACTTGTAGAAGGGGAGGCGTTAGCGAAGTCGCTCGGTGCGACGCGTGTAAAGTTGACGACGTTCTCGTTTCAAGCAAAAACGTTTTATGAACGATTCGGTTATACGGTCGCGGTTGTGCTACCGGACTACCCACCTGGATTGGACTACTACATGATGATGAAAGAACTATAAAAGGCGACACGAGGTCGCCTTTATTAATATACTTTATCCCCATTGAAGATTGAGTTTTTCACCATGACATAGTCTACTGTGCGCAATGCCTCGAGACTGTCACCACCCGCGTAAGAAATCGCCGATTGGAGGTCTTGCTCCATCTCGGTCAATGTATCTTGTAGTGCCCCTTTGTGTTCGACAAACATCTTTTTCCCCTCGACGTTTTTCCGCTCACCTTTTTGAAACTCGGAAGCCGAACCGAAATACTCTTTCAATTGTTTCCCGTCTTGCTCGAACGTTTCCCCCGGTGATTCATCGTGTCCGGCAAATAACGAGCCAATCATGACCATCGAAGCCCCGAAGCGAATCGATTTGGCGATGTCACCATGTGTCCTGATCCCTCCATCCGCGATAATCGGTTTTGTCGCTGCCTTGGCACACCATCGCAGTGCAGCCAATTGCCAACCCCCTGTACCAAACCCAGTCTTGATTTTCGTGATACATACTTTACCGGGTCCGATTCCGACCTTCGTCGCATCCGCTCCGGCGTGTTCTAATTCGCGAACAGCCTCTGGCGTCCCGACGTTCCCGGCGATGACGAATGAGCCGGGAAGATGGTGTTTGATGTGTTGAATCATTCGAATGACCGCATTTGAGTGTCCGTGTGCGATATCGATCGTAATGAATTCTGGCGTATGACCGGTCGATTTAAGCATCTCGATAAAGGCATACTCTTCTTTCTTCACCCCGACACTGATGGATGCATACAATCCACGCTCATGCATATCTTGGATAAACGCAAGACGCGTCTCTGGATTAAAGCGATGCATAATGTAAAAGTAACCGTTCTCAGCCAGCATCAGTGCTACTTTTTCATCGATAATCGTCTGCATGTTAGCCGGAACGACCGGTAAACGGAAAGTAAAGCCACCAAGCTCGACGGTCGAGTTACATTCTGAACGACTGTCGACAATACATTTTGCAGGAATCAATTGAATATCTTCATAATCAAATACTTTATCCATATGTCATACCCCTATTCACGAACATTAAAGTCTTAAATAACAAAAAAACTTCGCCCATTCGGTAATATAACGTGAATAGAACACAAAGTCAAAGGGTATCTAAATAAATTAACTTAAATATGAATATAATTTGATAAATACATTTAATCGTTCGGTTTTTATGTTTCACGTGAAAAAAGGACCACTCATTCGTGGTCCTTTGCGAGTACATATTGGTTTCGTCCGCCAGCTTTCGCTTCGTAGAGAGCAAGGTCGGCGCGTTTTAATAACTGTTTGGTCGACAAGCCTTTCACATAACGAGCGCCCCCGACACTTGAAGTCGTGATGAATGTATGATGGTCAATTTCCCATGGACGTTGCAATGCCTGGATGACTTTCTCTGCGACACGATGTAGAGAACAGAGGTCGTTGAAGCGAATGAGCACGGCGAATTCATCACCTCCGAGTCTAGCGATCATATCTTGTTTTCGAAGCACGGATGTCAATCGACGTGCGAGTTGGCGCAAGAGCTCATCACCCACATCATGACCGAACGTATCGTTTATTTGTTTGAAGCGGTCAACGTCAAGTGCGAGGACGGCCAATTCGCCCTGTTCGAACTCGGTTCGATCAATCTCTTCTTCGAGATAGGCGAGGAAGAAGCGGCGGTTCGGCAAATCCGTCAACGTGTCGTGATACGCCAAATGCTTCAATTGTTTCTCGAGTGCTTTTCGCTGCATGATTTCACGGCTGACCGTCAAGTAGTGAAGGAGACGTCCAGATTCATCACAGATGGCCTGTATTTTCGTTTCGAGCCATATCCAGCGCTGATCGGCGTGAAAATGACGGAATTCAAGTGTCAACGAGATGTCCTGTTGCTGTCTTTCTTTCAACTGCTCCCTGACGATATGGATGTCGTCAGGATGGATATAGTCGAGCGTATTCTTCCCTTCGTAATACCCGGCCGCAAAGCCGAGCACGGTACGGTGGGAAGGGGATGCATAACGAACGGTACCGTCCCGTTCTAACATACAAACGAGATCACTCATGTTTTCTGTGATCAATCGATATTGTAACTCGCTTTGTCTCAAGGCTTGTTCCATTTCACGTTTTTCCGTGACATCACGTAAAATCGTTAGGACGGCCGTTTCGCCCTCGTAGTCGATGAGGAGACTACTGATATCCATCTGGAGCTTGTCTCCACTCGGCGTCACGATGGCCATTTCTGTATCCTTCACAGGGCCTCCAAGTTCAAGGGATGAGAGTCGTTTACGGGTGGATAGATGATGCTCTTCTGCGATGAATGAAAAAATCGATTCACTCTCGAGGTAAGTTTCACTAATTGTGGCGAGCGCCATCGCGTTCGCGTATATAATTTTCCCGTCTTGATGGACGATGATGCCTTCTGGAATCGTTTCGATCAGTTGACGATAGCGGCGTTCACTTTCGACCATAGCACGTTCGGCGTTCTTCTCGGGCGTCAAGTCGATGATGATTGCAAATAGGCCGGTAATGTTACCACCGACCTCGATTGGAATGTTGAGGACGGACAAGTCGAGTCGTTCACCGGATTGATGTTCAGCATAAACGGAATATTTGTGTGGAATCCCAGAAAGCGTGAATTGTAATCCTTTCCGTACTCGAGACCGTTCACTCTCGGGAAGCCAATGCAGGAACGGATGGTGAAGCATGTCCTGTTCCGCATAACCCGTGATGGCCGTGACGGCCGGGTTGACTGATTTAATGTTTAGATGATGATCGAGCACAAAGATGCCATGGGGAGAATACCGTCGCAGCGACTCATGATGATCTTTCAGGATTGAGAGTTCGAGCTCACGACGTTTTCGTTCTGTCACTTCACGAACGACGGAGACGATATGTGTGCAGATTCCCTCATCATCAAAAATCGGAGTTACTTCTGACTCGAAGTAATGAAGTGGAAGCGTCAACACATCATTCGCCTCTACGGTATCCGTATAAAATGAGTCAGCAAGAAGATAGTCTTCATAGACGACACTCTTTTTTGTTCGGATTGCTTCATCGTAATACTGTGAGATGAGAGCGGCCGTCTCAGTCGGAACGAGTTCATCAATCTTCTTCCCGATATCCTCATCCGACCAGTTGATTGCACGTTTTCCGGGTTCGTTCACGAAGACGTATCGATAAGCTGAACCATCAACTTCCATAAAGAATACATAGTCTGAAATTTTATCGAACGTCCGTAGTAAAATCGATGCGTTGGATTGAAATGTATGGTCAGCTTTCATCTCGTCTCCCTCATTTCGTTCATTCTATTTTTTACACGTCATTTTTATTTTAACGTATCCACCACAGAAATGTGTGAACTTTCAAAAAAAGACAGGATGCATATACATCCTGTCAGGCAGCTTCGTTCAGTTGTTTTTGTTCGTTCCGTCCATTCATAACGTAATACAAGAAAATGGTAAAGAGAACGACGCCAGAGAGAATCAGGTATAACGTCGAGAAACCGGTCAACGGAATGAGTAGTCCGATGAAATAAGGTCCAAACCCGAGACCTGCATCGAGCGCAATAAAGAACGTGGATGTCGCCATCCCCATCCGGTGGGGTGGTGAAGCCTTAACGGCAATCGCTTGTGTACCAGATTGGATATTTCCGAAACCTAGTCCAATCAAAGCACCTGCGAGTAGAAGAATCCAGCCACTGCTTGCTTGACTGAGCACAAGAAGCCCGACGGCAAAGATGGCGATTGCTGGATACATGACGACGTTTGCTCCGCGCGCATCCATCAATTTCCCAGTGATTGGACGTGATAAGAGTACTGCAACCGAATAGACAAGGAAGAAGATACTTGCCGCCTCAATCAAGTCGAGTTCACTTGCATAAAAGTTGATATAGGACAAGACACTCGAGTAGCTTAGTGCGGCCATGCCGATGATGAGGGCAATCGGTAACGCCCTCGGTTCGACGAATGATTTCAATGAGAAGCCACGAACGACTTCAGGAGTATCGACTTCTGGTACATTCACAAAGAACGTACTCGCCAAACTGATGACCCCGATTACAAAACAAAGTCCGAAAATGACCGTAAAGCTCGTATATTGGCTAAGGAGAAGCCCGATGAATGGCCCGATGGCTGTCGCCAGAGTGGAGCTCATGCTGTAATAGCCGATGCCTTCACCTTTCCGGGTCGCAGGGATGATTTGCGCTACGATGGTCCCGGTTGCCGTACTCGATAATCCCATCCCGAGACCGTGAACGAACCGGGTGAGCAATAAGAAGCCGATGCCCCAATGGACGAAGTACAATAAAATCGTGGTGGTGAAAAAGACGAGCCCGATATAAAGCGTCTTCTTCCGACCGATCGAATCAATGAGTCGACCGATGAATAATCGTCCGGTCAACGTTCCGATGATGAAGATACCGGTGACAAGTCCTGCTTGACTCGTCGTCGCTCCGTACGACTCGACGGCATGCACTCCGATTGTGACCATCAATAAGAAAAAGATAAGCGTCAGGAAGAAGTTGATGAGCGAGATGATCAAGAAGTCTCGCGTCCACAGTTTTTGAATAGGTTGATGCATCAAACACGACGCCTCCTTTTCTTCAAAGTTGAATAGTTAATAAACATAACTAAAAGAGTATACCAAATCAAATTAAGATTGTCTGAGATGATGCACTACATGCACTGAATGACAGACATGAAAAAAACTCGACTCGGGAATCGAGTCGAGTAAAGTAACGTCGTTAGGCACGGTCCCAGAAACGGGCTGTCGCAATCCCATCGATGAACGCATCGAATCCATCGAGGTTGTGCTCGTCAAACGTGAAGACGCCAGGCTGGTCTGTCTTCACGCGACATGTGGCGAGTGCCTCTTTGTGATGCACGTGCAAGGCGAGCGGCTTATAGTGCTTATACGTGTTCTCGATAAACTCGAGGACATCATCTTCGACCGAGGTTGCGGCGCTCACTAAGAAAGCGGCATCGAAGAGGCTCGCGTCGACTGTGTCATACGTCTCTTTTACTTTCAAATCACCGAGCATATGCGCTTTTTTTCCGACGAGGCTATAGTTGACATTGTGGTCGGCGAGCGTCTGCACCCATTGTTTCACCTGATTCGCGTCCACGTCACCGGCGAGGAGGAGGGCGACACTCTTCGTGTTCGGTTTTTTAATCGTGTTGGCCATCGAGAGGGCAGGGGAGCTCTTATCTGACTGGACCTCATTATTCTCTTCTGGCACTTGTACCCCTAAATTGTCCGCGACGACTTCGGCGAGGTGACGATCGATCCGATTCAATAAATCGACGGCGTTTTCTTTCACCATGTCGGACTCACATTTTCCGAGTTCAAAACTACAGGCGTCTTGAATATGTTGCTTCTCGACATCGGTCATGCTGTTGTAGAAGAGCTTCGCCTGTGAATAGAAATCAAGGAAGCTGTCGCTACGGCCGCGAATCTTATGCCCGTCCACCTTCTCTTGATAATGCTCGAAACCACCTTGGTCGGCCGGTACGGGTTCCGGCTGGTTGTTGTTGAGCGCATTTTTGTGATAGCTCGTCTGACCTTTATGGACGGCCATTTGATGCATCCCGTCCCGCTGATTGTTGTGGAACGGACAAACTGGCATATTGATTGGAATCTGGTGGAAGTTTGGTCCACCGAGACGCGAAAGTTGCGTGTCCGTATATGAGAACAGACGACCTTGCAAGAGCGGATCGTTCGAGAAGTCGATTCCTGGAACGAGATGACCCGGGTGGAACGCGACTTGCTCAGTTTCCGCGAAGAAGTTGTCGACGTTTCGGTTCAAGGTCATCTTCCCGACGAGTTTCACCGGGATTTCTTCTTCCGGCCACAGTTTGGTCGGGTCTAGAATGTCGAAGTCGTATTTGAACTCGTCTTCTTCAGGGATGAGTTGAAGTCCGAGCTCCCATTCTGGGTAGTCGCCTTTATTGATGGCTTCATACAGGTCGACACGGTGGAAATCAGCATTTTTCCCGGCTGCTTTTTGGGCTTCGTCCCATACTTGTGAATGCACCCCGAGCTTTGGCTTCCAATGAAACTTGACGAAGTGCGCCTTCCCTTCAGCATTTACGAGACGGAACGTATGCACCCCGAACCCTTCCATCATGCGTAGACTACGCGGAATCCCCCGATCACTCATCGCCCACATGATCATATGAGCGGTCTCGTGATTTTGTCCGACGAAATCCCAGAACGTATCGTGCGCGCTTCCCCCTTGCGGCACTTCCGTATGTGGTTCAGGTTTCACGGCGTGGACGAGGTCCGGGAACTTGATTGCATCTTGGATAAAGAAGACCGGGATGTTATTCCCGACTAAATCATAATTCCCTTCGTCTGTGTAGAACTTCGTCGCAAATCCACGGACGTCCCGAACGGTGTCACTGGAACCGCGTGACCCCTGAACCGTTGAGAAACGGACGAATACGGGTGTTGTCTTCGAAGGGTCATTCAAGAAATCCGCTTTGGTGAACTCGGCAAGCGGTTCATACACCTGGAACTCCCCGTGTGCTCCGACTCCACGCGCATGAACGATGCGCTCCGGAATCCGCTCATGGTCGAAGTGAGTCATCTTCTCACGGAAATGGAAGTCCTCGATTAACGTCGGACCACGACGTCCTGCTTTCAGCGAGAATTCGTCTTCCGCCATCTTCAGACCTTGGTTTGTCGTCAAGCCAGCTTGTTGTTCGTTATCAATCGTATGTTGTTTTAACTGCTCTTCTTTCTTGTTCCCCATGTGATTGCCTCCCTTAAGTATGACTGACCGTCGTAAGTCACGATTTGACCTACTATATCGGTGTTCCCTAACCTAAAATAAAAAAATCCCTCTTTTTCAAAAAAAGAGAGATTTCACACAAAGTTAAGATTATTCATAATGCGGCCCATACATGTTGTTTCAATACGATTTGTTGTACCGCTTTAGGATCGAGTTCGTATTCCGTGGCAATGACACGCGTCACTTTCGCTTTCGCATCGGGGTCATCAAGATTCTGCTCCGTAAACTGGTCTTGCCATGACCTCCAAATCTGTATCTCTTTGTCGGTCAATTTGGTCGTCCATTCTTTTTCCCGAAGTTGCCAGCCGAATATCATGTCGTCTATTTGACCGGGTTTCACCCAATCGGCAAGCGCGTAATCACCTTCCGGAGCGAATACGGCTTCACCGAGTGGGGGTTCCGTCCCGATATACGCGGCATCATCATAAAATCGTAGCAAGGCGGCCTGAAACTGATCAGACTGTTGTACGTCATCGATGACGTCATGACTGATTGATTGAAGCTCATCCGTACTCCGTTCCCCATATACCACGACATCATATTCATATCGAGTGACGCCGTCTTCTTCAATGGGTGTACGTTCTTCAATCGTGTATATTTCCTCGGAAATAAAGGCTTGTTCAGACTTCAATTGTGTGGTGGGTGTCGACTCCTGCGGCCAGAACCAGACGGCCAAGCCGAGCGGGACGAGAAACACGGCGAGACGCCGGAGTTGATATACCCAATTTGCTTTTCTTTTTTTCTTCAACCAAAAAACACTCCTTCAATATGTAACAATCCCCGAGATGTCGGGGATTATGTTCGATCTAGACGAACGAGGTCCGCATCGGGATGCGACTGACCGCGAACGAGGGCACTTAAAATACGAGAGCCGAGCATGCTGTACACCGTCCCATTTCCCCCATATCCAAGTAAGTAAAACAAGTTCGGTTGATTCGGGTGCTCTCCGATGAACGGGAGCTGGTCCACTGATTCTCCAAATAAGGCGAC
Organism: Exiguobacterium sp. s101; assembly: GCF_018617835.1. Lineage (NCBI taxonomy): Bacteria > Bacillati > Bacillota > Bacilli > Caryophanales > Exiguobacterium > Exiguobacterium sp. s101. Next base: position 27,247 of record NZ_JACSKX010000015.1, read on the forward strand.
CCAGGCATAATCGATTTCAAGGTCATACATCGGGAAGAGCTCAGCTATTTTTTCTTTCACCCGTTCAGCCCGATCATTCATGAGCGTCTCGTCGTGAGGCGTCTCCGCTTTGTCTTCATCGAGACCGCCAGCGATAATCCGACCATCGGGAGTCGTACGTAAATAGAGATACGGGCGTTTCGTTTCCCAAATGAGGGCACGTCCTTCCCAATCACTGAACTCAGCGATCGGATTCGTGGCGATGGCGTATGACCGATTTAAATCGATTCGATGGGAATCGAGTAGGGGGGCTGGCCCATAACCCGTCGCAAAAATAACTTTATTCGCTTTGAATGTCCCGTTTGAGGTGAAAACGACCCATCCGTCACCGTCGGACACGACCTCATCCACCGATGTTTCTTCAAAAATTGGGACGTGTCGTCTTGATAAATGGCGAATGATTTGACGGCTTAGCGTGAGCGGATTGACCTCGGCATCGCCTTTGGTGATAAGGGCCGCCGGTTTTTCGAATGGGAAGCGTTCGCGTAATGTCTCACGATCCAACCATTCCACGTCAAAACCGTACTTTGACAGCATTTCATACTCACGTTTCAATTTGGCAACATCGGTCTCATCACTCGCAAAACAAAGACTGTCCCGTCGAATATATATATCGGATGCACCGACATCTTTTGCCACCTGGTCGAGCGATTCGACCGCATCGAGACACAATTGATAAAAGCGAACAGCTGCCGCCTCTCCAATTTTTTCTGCGAGTTCATGTAACATGATGTCATTTGAATATTGAATTAACCCGGTATTTGCTGATGTGCTTCCTGTCCCGACTTTGCGCGCATCAATCACCGCAAAATCGACACCGTCCTGTTGTAGCGTATAGGCCGTCAATGTCCCGGACATGCCAGCTCCAATGACGAGCACGTCGTAGCGTTCCTTTTTTTCAGGTTGTTGCAATACGACGTTATCTGATTCAGTTGTTGGCCAATACAGTTCTCCGTTATACAGTTCCATAATTTCTCCTCCACGATTCAGCTTCTTCCTTTTTATCCCCGCTTCAGAAAAGGCAAAACCTAAAAAACCGCAGACAATGTGTCTTGTCTGCGGTTCAAGATGTCATTTCTTGATAATGATTGATGAAGGAGAGGCACCTTTCGTATACGTGATGCGTTGGACGTTCTTCGCACCATGAATCTCAGCAAGGTTTTTCCCGTCAACGATGACTTCCTTCACTGTTGCATCTTTGAAGTCGATAGTGGCACCAGCTTCTTTTGGTTTCACTTGAACGACGATGTTTTTTAAAGCGTCACCAGTCAATTCCGTGTATATACCACGAACGAAGATCCCATTTTTGAAGTTTGTACCTTTTCCGATCGTCACACCGATATAATCCTCTTGAAGGACGAGACGTGCAGCTTTATGGTTTTCCACGGTATAACGCGTCAATTCCACTTCTGGTTCCGGTGTGAAGTCGATTTGTGCAAGGACTGGATCGTGGTCACTCGCACGTCCTGACATCTCTGTGAAGTCTGCGTTGACGTGAATCATGTCGATCTTCGTAGAGTTCGCTAAGCGGTTCGACACGAGGATATGGTCGAGTACTTGCGAATTCCCTTGATACACATAAGAGTAACGGTCGACAGCCGGGACTTTCTCGACCATGTTCGTCATTAAGTCACCTTTGAAGATTTGAAGTGCATCCGAGAATTCGAAGTCGTTGAAGTCTCCAAGTGCAACAACGTTTACTTCTGGGTTCTTCGTCTTCACGTCCGACACGAAGTTGTGGACGACTTGTGCAATTTTCTTACGTTGCACTTCACTTCCGAGTACGACCGGCTGTTGTGAACCGAAGAACCCAGTATCGCCGCCTTTTGAGTTCCAGTGGTTCGCGATGACGATGACGTTCTCGCCTTGGAAGTCGAATTGAGCCGCCAACGGTTTACGTGAGCGATCGAACGCTTCGTTCGTTGGGTCGATCCGTCCCGGGTTGTGCGTCAATTTCCCGTCAGCGTATCCGACTGCCGTCGTCGCATCACCGGCAGGAATTCCGTCAGTCAATGACACGCGCTCAGGGTCGTATAAGAAGCCGACGCGGATGTTGGCATCCGGTGCGCCACCATCCTGGTTGTTCTCTGGGTCGATGTTTGCGTACTTGTATGTCTTCCCGCCGACAGCAACAATGTTGTCAATCAAGCGTTGATAACTTTGATCAGCGGCAGAACCTGCCCCTTTGTCCTGTCCGTCGTTGTCTTGTACTTCTGTCACGCCGATGATGTCAGGGCTGTTCAATTCATTGACGAACGCTTTCGCCAATTTGAGTGCCTTCTCATCTGATGTTTCTTTGATGTTGTTCGAGAAGTTTTCTAAGTTATACGATGCAATCGTTAATTGATCTTCCTCTGCCTTGATGAACGTCTTCTCACGCTGCGCATCCCCTTTGACGAATGTAGCCTTCATATCCTCAAGTGAAGCTTGAATCTTATAGTTACCGAATGAATAGCCGACGACACCGACAATTGGTCCGTTGAAACGGTCGCCTGTCGCGACATCAAAGTCACGTGCTTCTGCGTTCGGTTCGAGACGGAACTGAATGCGTTCTGGATTCGCGTCGTTCTTTTTCAATAAGATGCCGCCATTGTATGTCTCCGTTGGCGTATCTTCGAGAACAGTCACTAAATCACCGTACTCCTGCGGTCCGACCGACTTCAAATTGTTCGTTTGAACGCGCATCCCTTCAAGGCTCTCCCAGAAATCGATTGCGTCCTTCTCCGGGTTGAAGACGGCGAGATTATCACTGTCGATATACTCGGTTGGGAGATTTGAAGCGTCAATCGTGATCGGGGTAGGAAGTGTTACACCGCTCTCGAGAACTTCAACTTTTCCGTTACGCGTATCGATTTGTGTCATCTTCATATCTGTCTGTTGACGGTCGCTGTATCCTTCAATCGCGTACTCGCTCACTTTTCCGTTCACTTTAACGAGGTCACCGACTTGAATACCAGCAATTGAACGTCCGCCGTAAAGGACAATCCCTTCAGATGTGCGTGCATCATTATCGGCTTCCGTGTCAGGCGTTTGGATGAAGTAATAGGTCGTTCCACTTGACACGAACGTAGACGTGACGATTCCTTCGACACCTTCAACCGTCTGTCCGTTCATCGGAGCGGTATGGTTCGCACCTTGGATGTCGTGAATGCGAATTTTGTCTGTAATCTTGTAAGAGAATGTCGAGATGGCACTGAACGCATCTTCCGTTTTCACGACCGTCTTCAATGTCATCGAGTTTTCGATGCGGATTGGATTTTCGTAACGAAGACCATTCTCTTTCGGATCAGATCCGTCGAGCGTATAGAAAATCTCGGCGTCTGCTGTCGTTGTCGAGAGCGTGACGTCTTGTGGTCCGACGAACGTACCGGCACCTGGTTTTGCGACGGCAGGGCGAAGAACAGACGTATCGATGACTGTATCTGCTGGGTCACGAGGGATGATTTGGTACATGTTATCAAATTGCTGGACGATTCCTGTAATCGATGAATAGTTCACGTCTGTCTGCAAGTCGAGGATGCTTCGCTCGTCACGAACGATGAACTCTTTTGTCCCATCTGTTGCCGTCAAGTTCTGACCGCTACCTGTGAGCGTGACATTTTTGACGGTGACGAGTTCTGATTCGACGTTTTCGTTGATTTGTTCACCTGTCACTACTTGTGCAACAGGAAGCGTCGATTCCTGTTTGGAGACGACGACGGCACTGTTCAATTGAAGTAGTTCACGATATGAACCGACGACCCCTGTGACGACAACCTCATCCCCGACATTGACCGCAAGTGACGTTGGACGGATAGACAGACCTCCCGTCGCGTCTTGGATGGAGATCGTGTTTGCTAATTTAGCCGTGACGATTCCTTTTACCGTGACCGTCTCGTTTTCTGCTTTTGTCCGCGCGTCAGCAATTGAAATCGGTGTGATTGGTGCAGGCGGTTCAGTCGTGCCACCATCTCCGTACTCGACACCTTGGAACGTATGTAACCCGAGGTTATCGAACGTGTCTTGTGGTGTCGATATCCATTCGATAGACGGGTCGAACGTGTCGCTGCCTTCACTGTCTCCACGCGTCACCGTATCTTTACGAATGAGCGACTGATCGGCAGTCGCAACGATCGTTCCCCATTTTGTCCCCGGGTCGAAACCGAGTTGACCAAAGACATCGAGAATAGTGTCTCCTTTTTTCAAGATGATTGTGTCATCCCCATTGAAGTTCGTCACGGCGCTCACCGTGTTCGATTTTTCTTTCAACGCGTCCGATGCACTGCCGTTCACGATGACATATGTAGCTCCCGGTGCGAGTGTGCCTGTTAAATTCAATGTGTTTCCGGCAGTCGTGCCTCCGTTTGAATACAATTCAATCTTGTAAGCAGAAAGGTCAATTGTCGCGTTCGTTCCGTTAAATAACTCGATTGCCTTGTTATTACTTGATCCTTCAACATATTCTGAAATGAAGAGGTCTGAAGCGTTCAACGTTTCGGCGTGTACGTTTGCCGCGATCGGCGTCATGCTGCTGACGATGAGTCCTGCTGATAAGGCAAGGCCAGTGACTGTCTTAAATGATTGTGTTGGTTTCCCCATGTGTAAGTCTCCCTTAGATGTAATGGTCTAATCCGATTTCCCCAATTCGTGTCGTTGATTAATGGTGAATATTCGTCCCCCTTTTTCGAAAAAACGACGTGATAGCGCTTACATTACTTCTCTTGTGACAAATTTCTTGAAAAATATTCGTGTATTGTCAAAATTAACACGTTCATTTCCCAAGTTTTTAACTACATGTTAAACATAACCAAGCAGACGTCAGAACTCAATCTACTAAATACGAAGTTATGATTACATTTTGATGACAAGGTAAATGAAACCTGAAGAACTTGACGATTGCTTCGATAAAATTTACACTCTTCTAATACGAATTAATTGTATCGGTTAAGTGGGTATTAAGAGGAGGAAGAAATGAAAGAAACCGTTTATCCAGTTATTCCTGGAGCAGGCGCATTTTATTATGAAGGAAACGAGATTGGAATTTTACTTTGTCATGGCTTCAACGGGACACCTCAAAGTGTGCAAGATGTCGGGATTGAACTGATGAAACAAGGGTTTACTGTTTACGCACCACGTTTGAAAGGGCATGGGACAGACCCGGAAGATTTTCGATGTTCAACGCATCGATGCTGGTATAAGAGTGTGATCGAAGGAATTGAGCGATTGCGTGAATCTTGTCAGACTGTCATCGTTGTCGGTCAGTCAATGGGTGGAACGTTGGCACTCAAAGCAGCTCTTGGAAGAAAAGCAGACGCAGTCGTAACAATCAATGCCGCACTGTCCGTACCGGGATATGCGTGCCATGCGTCGGATACCGAGTGTCGATTCATCGACGAAGACGCGCCCGACATCTTAGCAGAAGACGTATATGAGATTGTCTATGACCGCGTGCCGACAAGAGCAATCCGAGAATTGCTTTCGCTGATTGACGAGGTGCGACCTCACGTCGAATCGGTGGATGTGCCGACATATGTGATTCATTCAGCTGTCGACAACGTGGTTCCACCTTCCGACTCCATCTGGTTGTTTGATCAGCTACAAGGAACAAAAGAATACGCCGTGCTTCCAAACTCATATCACGTCGCGACGATGGACCATGATTGGAAACACTTATCGAAGCTCATCACGGCCTTCTGTGAACAAGTGGGGGCGCATCATCAAAATGCAGTGTAAAAACTGCATTTTTTTATGGACTGATTCTTTGCAAACGCTTGCACTAGTGCTATGGTAGATGTGAATCATACCTTATTGTAGGAGGCACGGTGCCGTATGGAGACGTTGTTCAGCCAAACGAAACAAACAAAAATAAGTCGTGTATGGTGGAAAGAGGCGATTGCCTATCAAATCTATCCACGAAGTTTCAAAGATTCGAACGGGGATGGGATTGGAGACCTTCGTGGAATCATTGAAAAGCTTGATTACTTAGAAAACCTTGGGATTGATGTCATCTGGATTTGTCCGATGTATAAATCGCCGAACGATGACAACGGATACGATATTAGTGATTACCAAGATATTATGGAAGAGTTCGGGACGATGGAAGATTTCGACGCCTTGCTAAAGGCTGTACATGCGCGTGGGATGAAGCTGTTGCTCGACCTCGTCGTCAACCATACGTCGGACGAACATCCATGGTTCCTAGAGTCGAAAAGTTCGAAAGACAATCCGAAACGGGATTGGTACATTTGGCGAGATGGTAAAGAAGGTGCACCACCGAGCAACTGGGCGAGTATCTTTGGCGGCTCTGCCTGGGAATACGATACAGAGACTGATCAATATTACTTACACGTCTTCTCGAAGAAGCAACCTGATTTGAACTGGGAGAATCGTGAAGTACGAACGGCTGTTTACGATATGATCAATTGGTGGCTCGATAAAGGCGTCGACGGATTCCGTGTCGATGCAATCAGTCACATTAAAAAGATGCCGACGGGGACGATGCTTCCATCTCCGGACGGCAAACCGGTCGTCACGGCGTTCTCGATGTATTCGAATATCGATGGAATCCATGACTACCTTCAAGAGATGAAGCGGGAGACTTTCTCGAAATACGATATTATGACCGTTGGTGAAACGAACGGGATTGAACCGGAAGCAGCGGATCTTTGGATGGGACCGGAAAATGGCGCGATGAATATGGCGTTTCATTTTGACCATGTCGATATTATGCGACGGTCACGTCTTGCCCCGCTCGATGTCGTCGAGTTGAAACGAATCTTTGATAAATGGCAACAAGGTTTACTCGAAACCGGTTGGAACGCACTATACATTGAAAATCATGATATGGTGCGAGCGGTCTCGCTCGTTGGGGATGAGCAACATTACTGGCGTGAGAGTGCCACGGCTCTTGGGATGATGTATTTCTTTATGCACGGCACACCATTCATCTATCAAGGACAAGAGATTGGGATGAGGAATGTGCCCCTCCCGTCCATTCATGACTATGATGATGTCGCGACAAAAAATGAGTATTTCGAACGGATTGCGAACGGGATGAGTGAAATCGATTCGATGCAACAAGTATGGGGGACCTCACGTGACAACGTGCGAACACCGATTCAATGGGATGCGTCGCCTCATGCTGGTTTCTCGACGAAAACACCATGGATGCCGATTCATGAAGAGTATGAGACGCTTAACGTCGAGGCGCAGCAACACGATCAACACTCAATCCTATCATTCTACAAGGAGATGATTCGACTTCGCCGAGCCGAAGAGACGTTTACGTATGGTCGTTATCGTGACGTCTTGCCAGAGCACAAGCAAGCCTTCGTCTATGAACGTTCTTTTGAGAACAATCGATTTTTCGTGGTCGTCAACTTGACTGCCAACCCGGCAGAAGTGACAATTCCAGAAATAGCGGGCGCTACGCTCGTCATGACGAATGAAATTGATCCGGAGACGATTGAGACCGAGACATTTATGTTGCGACCATTCGCAGCCCGTCTATATCGTTTATGATAGAGAGGTACCTTCTGAGGAGGGTACCTCTATTGAATGTGAGGTGAGATGAGGATGCATACGATTGAATTTTCAAATGGGAACGAGGTAGCACGAGTCGTCATCATAAGCGCGAGCCGCGAACAAGTAAACTTGATGATGGATGAGCAACGTGTTGTAACCACTGTGACAACGTATCTCGATTTTGGAGAGGCGTTCGCCTCGGCCTTCTATTCCCTTCAAGGAACGGCGACGCTCCATGATATCGATGGAAATACGATCATCAACGTCATCTTTTCGCATCGAGGAGTCAGCTTGCAATTCCATCATCCGCTTCCCGAGAAGACACTACAGACCGATCAAAGTCACATGACGGAAACGATGCGACAAATCGGTATATGGGATAGACTGTGACAAATACGGGAAAAAAGCATATGATAGAGATTGACTAAATGGAAAGGGGTGTCGGGTATGGATGGAACGAAACGTGCTGACATTCGCCCAGGGCTCCATGTCCAAATCGTTTTGAAACAAGATCAACGAAGCGGAAAGCTGACGAAAGGCGTCGTTCAGGATATATTGACGAACTCGCCACGTCATCCGCACGGAATCAAAGTGCGTTTGAGCGATGGACAGGTCGGTCGTGTGAAAGTGATCGAAGCTGGAGGTGAGTAAGATGAGTGAGAAAAAATTATCTTTTCAAGAGGCGATGAAACAAAAGCTAGCAGAAAAGAAACAGAACCAGACAAAGGTTCCGACAGGTTTACATGGTACGAAACAAAAACCATTAACGAGTCAATTGACGAAAAAACCAAATAACCAGAAGAAACGTACTGGTATTTAAGACGACAGCTACTCGAAAAGAGTGGCTGTTTTTTTTGAATATTCGTTTCATGGTCATCAAAAACAATCATGATTTAATATTTCTAAACATTATTATTGTAAGCGCTTTAAATGAGTTTGTATAAGGAATCATGATTCATTGATGTGAAAAAACAGTGAAGTAACCTATAAAAAAATTGTTGATAATTTTCAGAATATTTGTATAATTCAGAACTAAGACATCATAAAAAATCTCAACTTCAGATTCACACAACAGGGAGGAACTTATTCATGGAAGCGATTCAAGGTTTGCTACAAGGAAGCGTCGACTTTTTGAACAACATCTTATGGTCGTACGTATTGATCGCCGTACTCGTTGGAGCCGGGATTTATTTCACAGTCAAAACACGATTTATGCAGTTCCGGTATTTAAAAGAAATGTTCCGTGCGGTCACGGATAAGTCGGACGTGACACTATCAAAAGATGGCAAGAGTATCACACCAATGAAATCATTTTTTATCGGTGCTGCGACTCGAATCGGTACAGGTAACCTTGCAGGGGTCACGGTAGCCGTCACACTCGGTGGACCGGGAGCGGTCTTCTGGATGTGGATTGTCGCCCTTCTCGGTGGCGCCACAGCTATAATTGAAAGTACACTGGCTCAAGTATACAAAGTGAAAGACGATGTCGCTTATCGCGGTGGCCCAGCGTACTACATCGAAAAAGGTTTGAATAACCGTGCACTAGGAATCGTATTTGCGGTTCTCATCGCCGTCACATTTGGCCTCATCTTCAACTCTGTTCAATCGAACACGATCGCTGCAGCATTCGATAACGCATTCGGTGTCGATGCAGTCATCGGTGGAGCAATCTTGGTTGTTCTTACTGGTCTCGTCATCTTCGGTGGAGTACAACGTGTCGCTAACTTCTCGGCAATCGTCGTACCGGTCATGGCCGTGTTGTACCTTGTAATCGCGCTCTACGTTGTTGTTGTCAACTTTGCTGAACTCCCAGCCGTCTTCGCGATGATCTTCCAAAGTGCATTCGGTTTAGACGAAGCAGTCGGTGGTTCAATCGGTGCTGCGATTTCTATGGGTGTTCGTCGTGGACTCTTCTCGAACGAAGCTGGTATGGGTTCTGCGCCGAACGCTGCAGCAGCAGCTGAAGTATCACACCCTGCGAAGCAAGGTTTCCTTCAATCACTCGGTGTATTCTTGGATACGTTGATTGTTTGTACAGCAACTGCAGCCATCATTCTTCTCTCAGATAGCTACGCTTCAGGGAATGGTGAAGGGATTGTCCTCCTTCAAAATGCCTTGACTGAACAAATCGGAGCACTCGCCCCGGCATTTATCGCCATCAGTGTCTTCTTGTTCGCATTCAGCTCGATTGCAGGAAGCTACTACTACGGTGAAACGAACATCGAATTCATCAAGAAGAGTAAAGGTGCAGTCCTTGGATTCCGTCTTGCGACAATGGCATTCGTCTTCATCGGAGCGGTTGCGAGCCTCGGATTCGTTTGGAGCCTCTCTGATCTCTTCATGGCAGGAATGACATTGATCAACATCACAGCCATCACATTGCTTGGTGGTGTTGCCTTCAAAGTTCTTAAAGACTACGAAGAGCAACGTGCTCAAGGTCTCAACCCACGCTTCTCAGCTCGTAAACTCGGTATCGAAAACACAGAGTGCTGGGACGTCGAAGAAGACGAGGTGGCACAAGGTTCTGTTCAAACAGCCGCTGCTGACGCTTCAAAATCATAATGCATCACGCAACAAACAGGGACCCTGCTAATTGGGGTCCCTGTCTTTTTATGCACGTTGACGGATTGGCTTGACGGCTTGTTCCATTTCAGTTTTATTTAAATACAAGTAACTTCCGGCCACGAACAACGCACCCCCGACAATGTTACCGAGTGTGGCGAAGAATAGATTGTAAAGGGCGCCACTGAAGTTGATGAGTTCTGACGGCACATAGTGAAGCGCAAGTGCGAAGACACCCATGTTCGCAATCGAGTGTTCGAACCCGGCAGCAAAAAATACGACGACTGGAATCATCGTTAGCATGATTTTTGCGACGTCATTATTTGTTTTTAGTGGCATAAAGATAGCCAGACAAACGAGAATGTTACACAAAATCCCTTTTAGGAAAATCGCAAGGGCATCTCCGCCGATTTTTTTCGCCGCGACGACAGCGAGCAAATGATCACCCGTTACCTCGCCCATACTGTGAGCTCCGATGACGAGAAGAGATAAAATGACGGCGCCAATCAAGTTGCCGATCCAACTGATTCCCCATATTTTCGCTAAGTCTAACCAGGCGACACGTCCCCGTTTTGCCCCTGTGTAGAGATACATCGTATTACTCGTAAATAGTTCTCCACCCATCCAAACGATGAAGACGAGTGCCACCGAGAAACTAGCACCGGCAATGAGCATCGTTCCGGGGACATCGATGAACATGTTTCCGACTGTGAATGAGAAGACAACTCCAATGCCAATTAAAAATCCGGCGATAATCGACCGTAACACATATTTAGAAAATGAATGCTGAAGCAACGATGATTTTTTAAATGCGGCTTCTTCCATATAATCGATGACTTGCTTTTCCATAAGAAGACCTCCTTTAGACCCTTTCAGTCTAGGAGGTCGACGTATAGTTTGCAATTGTTTTCACAAACTTTCAATAAGTTCTCACGAAACCGTTCACATCGTTGCCACGAGTTCAACTTTGATGCGATCTGGGTCTTCGAAAAACAGCGCTGTATAGTCCGGACCACCTGCATGAGGAAAGCGGTCTCCGTAAAGCTCTTGGAAGCCGTGTGACGTCAGCTGTTGACGAATATCTTCTAGTTGTGTGAGTGAGGTAGCATGAAACGCCAAATGATTGAGACCGGTCTTTTTTCGGTGATAGGACGGAGTGAGATGGTCTTCTTCCGTCTGTACGAATACGAGATATGTATCGCCGAAACGATAGCTTCGACCTTCCGGCCAAGATTGATAGAGCGTGTATCCGAGTTGGTCACATAGAAGCCATTCCCAAGCACGTACACTGTCATTTAGGTTTGATACGTACAGTTCGACATGGTGAAGCATGAGAATCATCCTTTCGATGGACGTTTGAAATCGGTCCGTTCGGTATAATTGAACTATACAACGTATGGGGAGGTAGCGTATGGATCGGACAGGGCTCGTCTCGAATATTTTGATTGCCGGAAAGACCGGCGTTGGAAAGAGTGCGTTCATTAACTATATATACGGACACGACGTCGCTGAATCGAGGGCCGGAAGTCCGGTCACCTCAGAAGGACTTCATGAGTACGAGTATTACGACTTAGAGCGGGGCATCTTGTTTCGGTTCTTTGATACATGGGGGCTTGAGGCAGACCGTTCCGAGGAGTGGCACCAAGCAATATTATCTATCGTCCATGAGCGCGAAGGGGCGCTCGATATCGCAGAGTGGTTTCATACGATTTACTATTTGCTGTCGGTACAGTCGGGACGAGTCGAGGCATACGAGCTCGAGTCGATTTTAAAACCGCTATATGCACGAGGTAGCAACGTCACTCTCATTTTAACCAACTTCAATGAAGAAGATCCGATGAGTGTACAGAAAGCCTCGGCGATGGAACAAGTGTTGCTGCGTGAACTTCCGATTGAAGAAGAGAACATCATCCGGGTGAACAGTGTCGAGAAAACGTTACTGACGGGAAAGCGCATCCCGGTGAGCGGATATGAAGAGGTGTGGAAGCGTAATCGGACGAACCTTTGGAGAGACATCGAACGAAAGCTTCCAATCAATCTAACGAATCATTTGGTGGAAGAGTTAGAGGATTGGCGAATACGCAGCATCACTTCGGCGGAAAAAATTCGCATGCTGACGCCACAAGCGATGATCAGCTGGAAAGCGCGTAACATCGAGAAAGACTTAGAAAAAACGCTCGAACAGGCTGCCCTGACAACGGAAGATGCGATGGCAGAAGGGGTACGTCATTACATCCAACTCATGCAACGGTACCCGTTAGTCGGTGAACAGGCAAATCAACTATTCAAGACAAGGCGAGTCGAACTCGGATTTGACTATTCGTTCGGAAAGACGGTGCGAAAGATGGTCCTCGGTATGGTTCCTGGAGTGCACTTCATTTACTGGGCATTCAAGCGTCGAACGGCAGAACGAGGCATTAAAAAAGCCATCGAGCAGCAATATGCATCCGTCAGACAAACGATTGAAGAAGAGATTCGACGTGGTTTTGAGCGCGAGATGCGCCAGCTGGGACAAACGCTTAACTCATAAAGGGGGAAATGAGAATGGAATCGACGAAGCGGTTTGATTTTAAGGATTATGATTTAAAGGCAGAACTTGAACGACTGCGTGGAAATGTGAAAAAACCAAATATCCTCATTGCTGGAGCGACGGGAGCGGGAAAGAGTTCGGTCGTGAACTATGTGTTTGGACGTGATTTGACGAACGTGGCTGCCGGAGAACCGGTCACAAGAGGGATTCATCAATATAAAAATGATGACATTGCGGTCACCTTGTTTGACAGCGAAGGGTATGAAATCGGAAGTGCGCGACAGCAACATTACGAGGAAGAAGTCATCGGTTTTGTGGAGAATAATAGACGAAAGGAAGCGTCTGATCGAATTCATCTCGTGTGGTATACCATCAATGCCGCAACGAAGCGCGTCACACCTCTCGATAAAACGCTCATTCGTCGCCTAAATGAATCAACGGCTGTGGCTGTCTTATTTACTCAAATTGATCAAGTAGACCTGGATGAACTGACAGCACTACGAAATGAACTGAATGGAATAGTAGTAGAGGAATCCATCTTCCAAGTGAGTATCGCCCGAGAAATCATAAACAACGAAGCGTTGCGACAACATGTAGATTGGGAGCGATTGATTGTTTGGTCGGTCGAACAGTTAGATGCATCCTTGCAGGAAGGACTCCTGATGGAAATTCAGGCAGAAAGTGAGGCGATGCTTAAGCTAAAGCGTAAAAAGGCGAATCGCATCATTTCAGGTTATGTGGCGAGCGCGGGAACAGCTGCTGCAGTACCACTTCCATTTGCAGATGCGGTGGCGTTGACACCTATCCAGGTGACAATGAGCGTTCATTTATTCCGCTATTGGGGTGTGAAAGCGAGTGACGATTTACTGAAGACACTCATCGGAAGCACAATCATTCCACAAATCGGTCGAACGTTATCGAAGACTCTTCTGTTAAATGTAATGAAATTTTTTCCTGGGGCGAATATGGCGGCCGGCGTCATTAACGCGACCGTCGCATCAGGCATCACATGGGCAATTGGTCTGGCCATCAATGAAATCGCTTATCGAAACGCAATGGATTCTTCGAAAACGATTGAGCAGTTGTTGAATCAAGAGTTCGGCTCACTGTTCGAACAGTTCTTGAAACAAAATCCGAAGACGGATAAACCGTCATAACGACTCTCATTTGTTAGACTACAAGTAAGTGTAGAGAGGGGGAGAAAGTTGAAAAAACGAATCTATATTACACGCCGATTGCCTGAAGAGGCAGTCGAAACACTTCGTGACCACTATGACGTACGCATGTGGGAACATGAGGGACAAAGTGTCCCACGTGAAGTTCTTCTAAAAGAAGCCGCCGCGGCACATGCACTTTGGACGATGCTTAGTGACACAATTGACCGTGAAGTGTTTGAAACAGCAAACAATTTAGAAGTCGTCTCAAACTTGGCTGTCGGATATAACAATATCGACTTGAACGCAGCGAAAGAGAACGGGGTCATCGTGACGAATACTCCGGACGTCTTGACGGAAACGACAGCGGACCTGACGTTTGGACTGATGATGATGACGGCCCGACGTCTCGGTGAGGCCGAACGTGATTTACGTGCTGGCGAGTGGAAGTCTTGGCTTCCGATGGGATATGTCGGGATGGATCTCTATCAAGCGAAGCTCGGCATTATCGGCATGGGACGGATTGGTGAAGCGGTCGCACGCCGGGCGAGAGGATTTGATATGGATGTGCTCTATCACAACCGGACACGTCGTCATGAGTCAGAGTCGATGTACGGCTTCACGTATGCAGAGCTCGATGATCTGTTGGAGCAATCTGACTTCGTCATCGTTCTCGCACCGCTCACGGACGAGACACGAGGTATGCTCGGTGCTAAAGAGTTTGCCAAGATGAAAGAAACATCAATTTTCATCAATGTGGCTCGTGGAGAGATCATCGATGAACAAGCATTGTATGAAGCGTTAAAGGCGAAGAAGATTTGGGGAGCAGGGTTAGATGTGTTCACTAAAGAGCCGGTCGATCTTGATCATCCATTATTGAAGCTTCCGAACGTGACAACATTGCCGCATATCGGAAGTGCCTCGATTCGGACACGTCTGGCGATGATGGCATTGAATCGAGAAGCGATTGAGAACGTGCTCGAAGGGAAAGAACCGAAGAATCGATTGACGTAAGAAAGCCTGACGCGCACGCGTCGGGCTCAGGCTGTTGACTAACATGAATCATATCGCTCGCCGTTCCGGCGCCCACGCTTTCCGCAGGCAATCCTGGAGCCGCATCGCGACTTGGGTCGCTGCTGGGTCTCCATCGGATTGCTTTCCTGCAGGAGTCGGGGCGCCATCGGGCGAGCAACGCAAACGGTCGTCATCTGGCGGTCGTTTGTCTTTTTCTGAGGCCTCGATGGCCGAAGAAAAAGCTCGGTACATACTTCGAATCGGTCCAAAAGGGGAAAAGGACGGTAAACGCCGAGCCCACCCGTCATCGACGAGAAGGTGCCCGACCATTCGACGATCAGCCAGGCCTATCGGCTTCGTCCACAGACGGTCGAGCGCTCAATTGCCGACGGGAAAGAGCTCCACGGGCTCCGTTTCACCTTCTACAGGGGGATCAAGAAGGTCCAACGCGCCAATCTGGTGGCAGCCACCGCACAAAAAATGAAGAAACTGGCCAATCTGTTAGCCAGAAAAGACTGTCTACATAGCATTTCTTCAATTTTATGGGGGCAGAACGCCTCAAGAAACTGGGAACCACAAAAAAGGACGAACCAGGTCGCAAGATGCGACCTGGTTCGTCAACAAGCTGAGCCTGACGCGCACGCGTCAGGCTTTCTTATTAAAAGCGTCGGATATTATCTGGATCTTCTACATCATTACGGTAGGCACGATCATCGAGCCCACGTAGTTTTTCTTCACGATCACGTTGCTTTGTTTCTTTATCAATTTTATCTTGCTCAGGGTCTACCGGATGACTTGGGTCGACGGTTTGAGTTTCTTGATATGGTTTTGAGTCGATTTCTAAACCATCGTCTGTGTGACTACCGAGATGTGTTGACGATGCGTCTTGATACGGTTTCGCGTCGACTGTCACACCATCTTGATGACGGCGTTCAAAGTCTTCATCCACGTAGACGAGAAGTTTTCCGGCTTCAACATCGTCATAGTGACGTTTCACCTCATCTTCACTGAGTCCCATGTTACGCAAACCAGCATGAACGTCTTCATGTCCACTCAAGAAAGCCCGAACTTTATCGAACCAGCTCGCCTGATGAGTCGACTCTGTATGAACGTCCGTATCACGTCTCAAGATTGACACGTTGTCTTCATGTTTCGTCACGACGTAAATGTGTGAGTCTTCATATCCTTTTGCCCGTAACTCTTCAATTTTTCCAAGTGCTGCGTCTTGTGTATCGTGCATACTGATGAATCGTTTCTCATTCATAATCGTTCCTCCTTATAATCGTCGGTGATCTTCTAATCCAGAATGACCGCGTACAATCGGGTCCTCTTTTGTTCCTTTTGGTTTCTTGTCATGATCATTGAATGGTTTCGCATCAAAGGCAATCCCATCTGCCTTTTCTCCTTTATCATGATCGAGTTCGCTATCTTTTTTATACATATTTGGATAACGGTCATACGAATGGCGATCGATATAGAGTAAAATCTGTCCTTCATCGATGGCATCATAGTATTGCTCTGCCTCTGCGTCATTGAGCCCCATGTTGCGCAGTTCATCACGGATTCGGTCACTGCCGTGTAAGAATGCTTTAACACGATCGAGCCAATTCACGTCTCGAACTCCGGATTCGGCGTTCACATCCGTGTGGTCACGTAGCGCGGAGATTTCGCCGTCTCGCTTGGCGACGACGTGCATATTTTTTTCAGCTTCCCCTGCAGCCTTCAACTCTTCTACTTTGTGTATGACTTCCTGTTCCGTCTGAAACAGACCAATCATTTTACGATCTGACATCGAATACCCCCTTTAAAAATTCGACAATCTCCAACAAGCGTCACAATAGGAGTAATTTCCGTTCTATCGACGATTGAAACAAAAAACGCCATCCCTTTGTAGGAATGGCGTAGATTTAGTAATAAAGCATAAGCGAATCGTCACCGAGTGAACAGCGTGTGCTCTTCCATACGAATTCAATCAATGTCCAAATTGCCATGAAGCTACTGATCGCTAATAAAATGAGCGCATACAGTGGACTTAATTGAATGACGAATGACCAACCGAGTGTGATTAAGAGCGGTTGAATCAAAAAGATGGACGTGATATAGACAACGACAATGAGGGATGCGAATGCGATGCGTCTTCCAAGCGTCTGAATATGGTGACGAAAGCGGGTCAATATGCCGAAAATGGCACCGGTCACGAGGACAGGCAGCAAGAAGGCTAAATAGTCGACCGGATATGTCGACATGGGGGCACTGAACAAGCGCCCACTAAATACATCATCGATGACGAGCAGTAAGTTGGCGTAAGCAAATGCCAAAATCATACCGAGTAACCAGCCGAAACGGTTCCAAATGGTGCGCGATGATTTGAGTGCTTCGATTTTTGTATAGGCGAGAAATGCCAGGTCACGCACTTCAATCTCTTTTAAAGAAAGGTTTGCTTCATCGAGTTGATTGACTGTCCAATCGAAGTCTCGGTTTGCTTGGGCTTTTTCATGAGGTTTTAATTCATCAGAAGCATCAATCAACACGTGGTAACGAAGACGATATTCTTCATTTGTCTCGGGTTGTTCGATGAGGAAGCGGGCGTACTCGTGAGGGTCTTGATTTAAAAGACTGTCTAACGACTGTCCGCTCTTCTCCGCATGACGGATATAGCCGGCGAGTGCAAGCAGAAGACGGTCCGCTTCCGTCTCATCTTCAACCAGTTCAATGAGGCGCTTCCGCACTTCGTTGAAAAACTGTTGAACGTTTGGGTCTTGAATCAGATTTGGTTCCAGGGAGATTCCTCTCCTTTCTTGGTTTGTCATCGTCAGGCAGGTGGTTCGTCATTGTGAGAGAGCTTCAGCGACTCGAAATCACCTTGTTCGATGCTTCGAATCAAAATCTCGCTTCCTCCCATATTCGTCGAAAGTGGAATGGAATAAACGTCACAAAGACGCATGAGCGCACTCACGTCCGGTTCATGAGGCTGTGCGGTCAGCGGGTCTCTGAAGAAGATAATCATATCCATTTCACCGCGAGCAACAGCAGCTCCGATTTCTTGGTCTCCTCCAAGCGGCCCGGAACGGAAGCAATGTACAGGTAAGCCGGTCGCTTCGGCAATTCGTTTACCCGTCGTGCCGGTCGCGAACAACTGATGCTTTTCTAGAATATGTGCATACGTTTTGATGAGAACGATTAAATCATCTTTCTTTTTGTCGTGAGCCACTAAAGCGATATTCATAGCGATTCCTCCTAAAATGACTTCTTTTGTTATTCGTATCATATATCGCGTGATTTGACACGATTTCTTTCTTACTTAAGTACCCATTTCCATTGAATCGTAAGAGCCATCTGGAAGAAATGCCTTTTTCATGAGGTTTGATAGTTTTGAAATATAGGTATGTAAGAAGTAACACTGCAATCATTTCATACAAAAAAGGAGGAAGGGTTGATGAACGATACAACGTATAACTTTGATTCGTTCATGTCATGGTTACCGGAACTTTTGCTGGCAATTGTTATTCTTGTAGTCGGGTATATTTTGGCAAAAGTTTTGGAAAATGTGACACGAAAAGTATTGAAGAAGGCACGACTCGATGAGCGGGCCGGAATTAAAAAAGATGGGGAAAAAGGAGAGAAGTGGACACCTGAACGCATTATCGCAAAAGTGGTGTTTTTCGGGGTCTTACTTCTCGCGTTCTTAATCATCTTTGAATTTATGAACGTTCCTGCAATTACCGAGCCGTTCAGTCAGATTTATGAAGGCTTCTCAGGATTGATTATCGGTGTCATTAAAGCAGGTTTGATCTTGCTAGTTGCTTGGGTCATCGCTACCCTTCTGAAAAAAGGGATTCAAATGGCAGGACATCGCTTGAATTTGAGCAAGTTGATGGAAAAGACGGGACAAGAATCGACCAGTGTCAACCAAACGAAATGGGTAGACACGGTCGCAAATATCGTCTTCTATCTCGTTCTCTTATTAGCGTTACCAGCTGTACTTGATGCACTCGGACTTCGTGGGGTCAGCGGACCATTCGAAGACTTGTTGAACAGTTTCCTCGGATTCATTCCGAAACTTGTCGCAGCGGCACTCATCTTCGCAATCGGATATGTGGTCGCAAAAATTGTACGCGACATTTTGACGAAGTTCCTAGAAGCAGCAGGGTTAAATCGATTAGCAGAGCGATTCCATCTTTCTGATTATGTAAAAGGATCGAGTCTTGCGAAAGCAATCGGTACAATCGTCTTTATCTTCATCATGATTCCTGTGACGATTTCAGCGCTTGAGGCGCTTGATATTCGTGGAATCTCTGAACCAGCGATTGCGATGCTCAATGATGTCTTGGTCATGATTCCAGACATTCTCGTTGCGATTGTGCTCGTCCTTGTTGGTGTGTTCGTCGCGAAATGGTTGAAAGGTGTCGTCGTATCGCTCCTTGAGAACCTTGGCGTCAATTCACTGGCTCAAAAAATGGGCTTCGGAGAATGTGCGACTTCGATGTCGATTGCCCAAGTGGTTGGTGTGGTCGTACAAGTCATCGTAATTTTACTCTTCGTATCAGAAGCGCTTCAAGTCGCGAATCTTGAGTTCATGGCGTCCCTTGCAACAGCCATCTTTGCTTACTTGCCGATGGTCATTGCAGCGCTCATCATCTTAGCAATCGGCTTCTGGTTGGCTAACATGGCAGAGCGCTTGGTTGGAAGTGTCCTTGTCGATAGAGCGGGACAACCGAGCGCGCTTCGCTATGTGGCGAAGTATGCGATTCTCGGACTCGTCTTCTTCATGGCCATCAGTCAGCTCGGCATTGCGCCGATGATTGTCAATACGGCCTTCCTTCTTATTCTTGGAGCCGTTGCTCTCGCTTTCGGTCTTGCATTCGGTCTTGGCGGTCGCGAAACGGCGGCACGCTACTTGAAAAAGGCCGAGCAACGTATCGATGAAACAGAAGTCTCGAAAGAAGGACTTGAGCAGGAAAAAGAGCAGATGAGTCGCGAAGCGGAAGATGCGAAACGCCAAGCAAAACAGGGTGTTGAACAGTCGAAACGTGAAGCGGAACAATCGAAGCAAGAGATGAAGCGAGATGTTTCTGAATCAAAGGATGATCATGTTGACGGACCGGAATCGAATCCGTTCCATGAAAATATCACTCCAGACCAAGACAATCGCTCTCTTGATGACAACGAGGGTCCATTACGCCCATAATTTATCTTTTAGCGGATCTCCCATGTGGAGGTCCGCTTTTGTGTTCAACTTAGAAAGAGTCCGGTCGATAGTAAAAGAAAAGAGTGTCAGTGATAGAAGAAAAAGAGTACAGAGGTGAGGGGAATGTTTGAACGATTTCAACGGACACTTATTGTAAACTATGTGATTGGCTCAGGGTTGGCCGTTTTTGGTGTAGGGGGCGTCTTTATTTTTCAGACGCTTGAATTATCAAGGCAAGAGATGTTATTACTTCTGACCATCATGTTAGGTTCAGGGGTGGTCATGATTACGTCTGAACTACTCTTATACCGTCGCCATATTCGGCCGATTCGACAGTTCTTTACGACCGAGTCCTCGACAATGGACGAATTGACATCAGCGTTTGATCAGGCGAGCCGATTTCCGATTTTGACGATACAGCGGATTCTCGGTCCTCATTTGTTTGGACTATCCATCCCGGCTATCGGCGTAACGACTGTTTGCATCTATAATGATTGGATTAATTTACCCTATCGTTTGATTGGTTTAGCCGCAATCGGTGCCGTGATGATTGCCGTGCTCCATGCGTTGATTGAATATTTTTTAACGGTTCGGTCAGTCGAGCCATTACTTGTGTATATGAAAGAGAGACACTATGAGTTGTATCGCCAACCGGTCCAAACAACATATCAGTCGTTCAGTGTGCGAACAAAATTATTGATTAGCATGCTCATTACGGGTGTCTTTCCCATCCTATTATTTATGTTGGCTTCAAGTGTACAACTTTCGACATCGACACGGATAGATACGTACTGGAACTGGGCATTCATTATTCTCATAATCATCATTGGAATTGCAGTTTTGTGCAGTTTCTTGTTGTATGACAATATCAAACGCCCCATCGGATTTTTGACATCAGGTATCGAACAAATGGAGTCGGGACAACTTCAAAAAATCGAGAATCCGTACTTAGATGAGTTCGCCCGATTGATTGGTGGATTCAATCAAATGGTAGAGACAGTAAATAAGCGGGAACAGGAAAACGCGCAACTTTTAGATAGTCTCTTCATTTTATTTGCGGCAACACTCGATGCACGTGACCCTTACACAGCAGGACATTCGGAGCGTGTAGCGATGTACTCGGTCGAGCTTGCCCATGCACTTAGTTTGTCGAGTACCCAAATCGATTTACTTAATAAGTCGGCACTTCTTCATGATATCGGGAAAATCGGGATTCGCGATGATGTATTGTTGAAGGAAGGGAAATTGACAGATGAAGAGTTTTCAAAAATTCAGGAACATCCGACAATCGGGATTCATATTTTGAGTCAAATTCATTTACCCACATCACTTCAGCCAATTTTGGCCGGCGTTCGGTCACATCATGAGCGAATCGACGGGAAAGGGTATCCGGATCGCTTAAGCGAAGAGAATATTCCGCTGTTTGGAAGAATCATGGCCATTGCCGATGCGTATGACGCGATGACGTCAGACCGCCCATATCGTTCAGGCATGCCGATTGAAAAGGCGCTCTCAATTTTAGAGAGTGGGCGTGGAACGCAATGGGACGCAGAATTTGTAGATCTGTTCGTACAGCTTCGTAGGGAAGCCATCTCGGCATAAAAAAGGAGCAGCACCTTGTGTGCCGCTCCTTTATAGTATGGTTTGAAAGGCGTATACCCCGAATACAGCACCAAAGGCGACGGCAAACGGGATTATCCAATTGCGACGGGGATCCCTCCCGTCACCCCGCCGGAAACGTGGGTGGTGGTGAAACTTTAGGTGTTGATGGTACAGAAGTAGCCATGACAGATCTCCTCAATAATCAAGATGATTTTAAAGTCATTCGGAGTGAATCGACGGTTTCCTGCTCAAATGATGAAAAAGAGGGTATACATGTATCGTTAAGGAGGTTGATTACATGAGTCGTGCTGAAGACTTTTTAGCATCTTACCACCGTATTGAAGACTACTTGAGTCGAGAAATGGGAAATGGTAAGCATTTTAGTTTTAGCAATATGGTGAATCGTCTTGCGAAACAAAATCCAATCATCGACCGCTATAAAGAAGATTTACATCAAATGAGTCAACTGCGAAATGCCATCGTCCATGAGCGGCGGGAACCTGATTTTATTATCGCAGAGCCACATGAGTCGCTCGTTGAATTGATTTTAGAAGTGGAGCAAGAGCTGCTTCATCCCCGTCTCGTCATTCCTTTATTTGCGAAATCGGTGGTGACGTTTCAGTCCGAAGATTTTTTGACGGAAGTGCTTCGAGAAATTCGTGATAAGAATTACTCACAGTTCCCTGTATATCACGCCAACGGCTCTTGGCGTGGTTTGTTGACGAAAAAAGGAGTGACAAGTTGGCTGGCCGAAACCATCGACGGAACCAACTTATCACTCAAAGGAGTTCGCGTGAAACATGTGCTTCATCACGACCCGCATATGCATCGGTATCGATTCATTCAAAAAGACACGACGGTCATCGAGGCGCAACACAGCTTCACTCAAATGAAAGAAGGTGCGCGCTACGACGCACTTCTTATTACGAAGACGGGTAGTCCGGATGAACCGCTACTCGGCATCATTCGTCCTCAAGACTTATTGAACGCTCTCCGTTGATGCGAGATGCTCGATGGCGACATCATATTGAGTCACAGTATTGCCGAGGACGATTGGTTTTACTTCCGACGTCCCGTCATCTCGTTTCTTATGGGCGTGCTTGTAGGCATTGCTGTCGCGCCAGTTCTCAAAGCTTGCCGCATCACGCCATGTGGTCATGATGACGACATGATCCATCGCCACATCGGACGTATCCGTCAACACTTGCATCCGGACAAAGCCATCCATCGCTTCGATTCCTTTTGTCGTTTCGAAGCGTGCTTTGACCGCATCGGCTTTTCCTTTTTCAACATCTAGTTTGTTCATCACAATCCACATCACACATTTCCCCCTATACGAATAAGATGACTCCATTATAACTTGAATGGGGAAATGCTTGAAAAAGGATGCTCACTCAACGTTTGCTCCACCATTCTTCAAACGTCCAGTTCTTCTGCTTCATCATCGTCGCTTCATTGACCCCGACATAACGCAAATGCCAAGGCTCGTAATTGTATCCGGTAATTTTTTCTTTTCCTTTCGGATAGCGGACAATGAATCCATATCGATGGGCGTTTTGAATCATCCACTTTCCTTCAGGCGATTGGTCAAAGGAGGCATATAACCCTAGACGCATCCGTTGACTCGTCATATCAACCGCTAGACCGGTTTGATGTTCACTGTGACCGGGACGTGCCACATATTTTGAAGCGTATGCGACTCCGCGAGTATTGACGTAATAGGCATAGAGCGATTTTTGGGTCGAGTAAGATCGGTAGGCGCTAAGGGCGTATAACGTATGACCTTGCTTTCGACCTGCGTAATACAGTTTCGCTAGCGCGTAAGCGGCTTCCGCTGTCATCAATGTACGTTCGCTTCCTTTTTGATAAACAGTTGGGACGGTTAAGGTGACAAGTTGTGGGGAACGATAAGTGGACGGGAGACCATATTTTTTGTTGACGAGTCGTAAACGGTCGGCAGAAGGCATTTTAGGTATACCGGCTCTTAAGTTGGCAGATGGAGTGAAGTATTTCGTATTTCCGATGTAGACGTTCGACCAGCTTCGGTTATAAGTGGTGTAACGAACAGGGACATTCGTTCGTAACGTCTTTAGTACGGGAGAAGATTGCATCGCCCGACCGTATAGATAGGTTGTTTTGATGGTGTAACCTGGTTGTGGGGACGATGATGCCGCTGTCACCGGCGACGTCTGAAACAGGAGCAGACAAATGATCAAAATACGCAGGGACTTCATGGCGAAACGCCTCCTCATGAATTAGATGATGTTCCTTTTCCCGTTTTCTTGATGGACTGAGCATCTTTTATCCATCTTTAGGTCGGATAAGGATACAGCTTGGGTCCGATGAAACGAGGTACCAAATCAGATACAATAAACATAACGAATGAAATCGTAGAAAGGAGTGAGCGAATGGAAGTCTTATTTGGATTACCACTGTTATTGCTCGTCCTGTTCTTTGCCTTTTTATACTTTAATATTAAAGGGCTATCGAATATGTGGAAGGACTACAATCGAACGAAATCGATGATTCCGTTAGGTTTTTTCATCATCGGAATTATCGGGATTTTCACAGGAGTTTGGACGTGGCTTGTCATCTTGATTTATTATGCCATCCGACCGAAAGACTAAACACTGTATGCAGACGCATACGGTGTTTTTGCTATACTAAGGACGAGGTGTTGAGATGGAAAAGTTAATAAAGGCATGGTTTATCGTGACGTTGATCACGTTTGGAATCTTTAAGCTCGGCGAAGTGATGACGACCCCTTATTCGGAGACACCGAGTGAAGGGAATCTGTACTGGATTGCTCTCTTGATCGGATGGCCGTTTCTTTTATTGTTCATTTGGGTCACCATCCGTTTGACGCATCGAGTCGTCGCATCCGTCCGACCGATTGGAAAGATTGGGTTAGCAATCGGAAGTTTCATCATGGCCGCCATCGCTTGGATGACGAATCACTCTCAGGCAGTGTCTCTTCGAGAAGGGATTCGTTTGTCAGCCAATGAGTCGTACGCAGAAGGATGGAATCAATTCACAAATATCATTTACATGAACCAGCTGACGTTCTTTTTTCTGACAGTCGGCTGTATGGGAGTCGGAATTCTCTTATCATTCTTCCTAAACAAAAAACAGCGAGAAGAAGCCGTGTGAGCTTCCTCTCGCTGTTTTCATAAACGCTCTTGATAAAGACGGGCGTAGCGATCAGCCGCGATGATCGCGTCTGCAACTTCTTCAGGCGTGACATCGAAACCGCTATGAATCGTTTCGCCTTCTGCCGTGGCCGCCTTCCCGACTTTCAAGATATCTTCTCGAGAGGCATCCTTTAATTTAATATCTTCGAGTGTGACCGGTAAGTCGAGCGCCATATAAAAGGCAACATATTGCTCGAATTCTTCTTGAGGACGCCCTTCGAGTGCGAGTTGTACGAGTGTTCCGAAAGCAACTTTTTCACCGTGCGTCAAATGGTGGATGTCTCCTTCTAACGCGGTGAATCCATTGTGAATAGCGTGGGCCGCAGCCAAGCCACCGCTTTCAAAGCCGAGACCGCTTAATAGTGTATTGGCTTCAACGATGGCTTCGAGCGCAGGCGTCACAACTTTTGCCTTGACGGCCTCATACGCCTGAATGCCGTACGTGAACAGAACTTCTTCACATCGTTCAGCAATCGCTTCCGCCGCAAGAGTCGGGACACCACCGGCCATCGTCTTGCCTCCAAATGTAAGGACGCTTCGCACTTCGACCCACGTAGCCAATGCATCGGCAATACCTGACGCAAGGAAACGTGGCGGCGCCTGTGCAATCAACTCGGTGTCCACTAAAACGAGATCTGGATTCTTTTTATAGAACCGATAGCTTTCGAAATTACCTTCATCTGTATAAATGACCGACAATGCGCTTGTCGGCGCATCTGTAGAGGCGATGGTCGGTACAATGACGATGCGGGCATCTAATTCATCTGCGACCGCTTTTGCCGTATCGAGCGTCTTGCCGCCACCAAGGCCGATAACGAACGCTGTACCGTTCTCTTTAGCGTCTGTGGCGATGCGAGTAATCTCATGCTTTGATGCTTCTCCGACAAAATCTGCTTTTGTCGCCTTGATATCACTCGACTGCAGAGACTGTGTCACGCGTTCGCCTACTAAATCCCACACGATATCATCCGCTATGAGTAAAGCGTTTGAACCGAAGTGAGTGACAAACTCTCCGATGCGATCGATCGTTTGTTTCCCTTGCACATACTTAGCCGGACTGATGAAAATACGTTCTGACATAGTGAAATTCATCCTTTCCTATTGGGTTTATTGTAAGTGCTTACAACGACATCATACTACAGTTTGTGAACGAATGGCCGTGAAGATTACATGAAGATTGGCAACTGACCGAGCACAAGTAACAGGATGATGATGGCGACGACAATGAGAAACCCCCAATCATTTATTCGTTTCGTCATAGCGGATGTCTCCTTCATAGGGCGAAATAGCAACTCACCTTCAGTATAGAAGGTTAAAGGAAAAAGGCAGGATGAATAAATCACCAGGTTAAAAAAAGAACTACCTTATGACATCGAAGCAGCTCACCGGGTTTAACAGATGATGAATCGGGAACATTAGAGTCGTATGTTGATTTTTTTGAAGGAGGAATTGAGTATGTCGAAACATGTACTGATTGTTACAACGTCAGCGAATCAATTATCAAATGGTCATGCAACGGGACTTTGGCTTGAAGAGTTTGCCGTTCCTTACTTATTGTTTGAAAAAGAAGGATACAAAGTGACGGTCGCAAGTATCGAAGGTAGAGACGTGCCAATCGATGCGAATAGTTTAGAGGATGGCTTGTCAGAAGATATATTAAATACGCGTGAATTGCTCAAAGATACGGCTCGCCTCGATCAAGTGGCAGACGAACCATACGATGCCGTTTATTTACCAGGAGGTCACGGGACGGTCGTTGATTTCCCAGGAAATGAAACGTTACAACGCGTTGTCCGCAACGTATACGAAAATGGCAATATTGTCGGGGCGGTTTGCCACGGACCCATTGGATTGGTCAATGTGAAGCTCAGCAACGATGAGCCGCTCGTTAAAGACAAACAAGTGACAGGATTCACTGACGCTGAAGAAAAAGAAATGCAACTTGATTCTGCTGTTCCGTTCTTACTCGAGACGGGATTACGTAATGAAGGTGGACAGTTCAAGGGAGCTGACAATTGGGCGGTGAACGTGGTTGTTGACGATCGACTCGTTACTGGTCAAAACCCTCAATCTTCTGAAGCGGTCGGGAAAGAGCTTGTCAAATTACTCGGATAATATATCAAGCAACTTCGATGATTCGAAGTTGCTTTTTTTAATATTGGACATATGTCCTATTCAAGTCATTTTTCTTTTCGTAAAGTCATACGGAGAGAAAGGGGGATGACATGGGAATTCTATTCGCTGTATTATCTGGGACATTTATCGCCCTACAAGGAATCTTCAACGCGAAATTGGGAGATGCGGTAGGGGCGTGGATGTCTGTCACGATCGTCCACTTTGTCGGACTTCTGTTAGCGCTCGCCATCTATTTTTTTAATCGAGACGCAGATTTAACTGCCTTTAAACGCGTACCTTGGTATTATAGTTTGGGTGGACTATTCGGTGTATTCGTTGTATTCGGCGAATTGACGGCGATTCAACAGTTGGGTGTGACGTGGGCAATCTGTGTATTGCTTGTGGCACAATTAGTAGGAGCCTTTATCATCGATTTGAACGGTTGGTTTGGTGTCAAACGGAAGCCGGTCAACACGGGACAGGTCATGGGACTCGTCTTGATGATCGTTGGTATCGGGATTTATACATTTGCGTAAGGAGTTCAATTTTAATGATGAATATTATGGATGCACTGACACGATTGCAGTGGAATCATCTTTTTTCGACCGAAACGCTCGAGGCATCGTCGGTGGTCACGTATGCATCTGGGACGATGCTCTGTTCAAATGATCAACAGATTGAATCCTTGTTCGTCGTACTCGAAGGACGCGTCAAAATTTATACGCTCAGTGTAGAAGGGAAGTTGCGTCTGCTACGTTTGAAGGCTGCCCCGACGCTCATTGGAGATATCGAGTATGCGAGTGGACGTAACGTCTTGCATACGGTTGAAGCGGTCGGTCCGGTGACGTGTTTGCGAATCCCGTTTGAGACACTTCGACATCATAACCGAACGGTCGAATTCACGGAACATCTGTTACAAGGTGTGTCGGAAAAGCTATTCATCGAGGCGAACGCCTCATCCAACCACCTCATGTCGACACTAGAAGAACGATTGGCCGGTTATTTGATTTCTCTTAGTGAATCCGAGAACGAACTGTTTCAAGCCGAGATGAGTCAATTGAAGCGCAAAGAAGTTGCGGAATGGCTTGGGACGAGCTATCGTCACTTGAACCGGACGCTACAAGCATTTGTCGATGAGGGATTAGTGAAACGAACGAGAAAAGAAGTCATCATTTTAAATAGTGAGCGATTGAAAGAACGTGCGAACGGCATGTTTTATGAGTGAGGAGAGGTCATATGCTATTTGGTATTATCTGTTCGGCTGTAGCTGGGGCATTTATTAGTGTACAGGCGGCGGTCAACGCGAAAATGAATACAAATTTAGGGGCCTGGGCCACCACGGTATTAGTCTTTATCGTCGGTCTGGTCGGATCCATCATCCCGTTGTTATTATTTGGAGGAAATCTTGCCGGATTACGTGAGCTATCTCCAATCTATTGGCTCGGTGGATTGCTTGGGGTCGGTGTCGTTTATTGTGTCATGCGGAGTATCCAGTTACTTGGACCAACGTTGTCGGTGTCGCTCATTCTCGTGTCACAACTCATTTGGGCGTTACTCGTCGATTTGTATGGAGCCTTCGGGATGCCTCAAATCACATTATCAGCTGGACAAATTGTAGGGCTCACCATCCTTCTTGTCGGGGTCATTCTCTTTAAACAGTCTCAGACGGCAGCCATCGCCAAACAAGCTGTCAACGAAGCCACTTCTTGAGGAGTGGCTATTTTTCTGAGCAAAACGGGTACAGGTTGGTAACGATTTTTTGTTAAAATGAAGCAGTATGGTGTGAACTACTCGCCACTTATTTGCTTCGCAAATTGAAGGGGGAGCTTCTTGGGAAGACCGTGCTCTTACCAGCCACGATTGTTTACCAAGCTCGTCGGGTGGTTCCCACCCTGAATGGTTGTCAGTCAGCCAACATCAACAGGTTGATGCTCGCGTTGATGTCTCGGTCATGATGCGCGCCACAGGCACACGTCCATTCACGGACGTCCATCGCTTTCTTCTGACCTTTCTCGCCACAAGAAGAACAGATTTGTGTCGATGCGTACCATGGGTCTGCCTTGATGAGCGTCCGTCCGTAGAAGTTTGATTTGTATTCGAGTTGACGGACGAACTCATGCCAGCTGACATCCCCGATGGACTTGGCGAGCTTGTGGTTTTGCATCATGTCCTTCGACTTCAATGTCTCCACGACGATGACTTGGTTCTCGTCAACGATCCGTCTCGACAGCTTGTGAAGGAAGTC
>NZ_JACSKX010000016.1:0-53521 GCF_018617835.1 Exiguobacterium sp. s101
CGCCGAAAGTAGTTGGGGGATCTCCCCCTGTGAGGATAGGACGTTGCCAGGCAACAACGCAGAGGACGACCGAGCATACGCTCGGTCGTCTTTTTGTATATTAGCGATGTTCTCCATGGAGAACATCGCTTTTCATTTGCCTTTTTTTAAATCAATGATAAAATATAGTCAAAAGTCAAAGATGGTCAGAGGGTGGTGGAGATGAGAAATATTTCGGATGTCATTGAACAGTATTTGAAGCAAGTGTTGAAAGAAAGTCAGGCGAATGCGATTGAAATTAAACGTCAAGATATCGCGCAACGATTCGAATGTGTCCCATCCCAAATCAATTATGTCATCAACACACGTTTTACCGTCGAAAAAGGATATTTAGTAGAAAGTAAACGTGGCGGTGGCGGATATATTCGCATTCGTCGCGTCACTTTGCATGAAAAGCAAGATCTCCTTTCTAGTTTGATGGATGTCATTCTTGAGCATCCACGTCTGAATGAACAGCTCGTCGAAAATGTTCTTGTTCGATTAGTGGAAGAACAAATGTTGCACGAGCAAGAAGCTCAGTTGATTTATCATCTCTTATCAGATGAAGCGTTAAACTTACAGGTTGACGATCGCTTCTTTATCCGACGTCAACAGTTACTGGCACTAATGAAAGTACTTCGTTACCGTAATGGAGGATAAGTCGTATGTTATGCGAACGTTGTAAACAGCGACCGGCTGTCAATGAAGTCGTTGTCATGGAACAAGATGTACCTGTGAAAAGACACTTATGTCGACAATGTACGGTAGAACTCATGACGGGTTATGTCCCGGTCGTGAAGCGTTGTCCGACTTGTCAGATGACCCGCCAAGACTTGTTGCGTGTAAGAAAAGCAGGGTGCGCTACGTGTTATACCGTATTCCGGGATGAACTGATAAAAATCACCCGTCAATATCAACAAGGACACGATCGTCATATCGGTTCGATTCCTGACCATCTACGAACACCGTATGAACGGATTGAGGAGCGGCTTGAAAAGTTAGCAGGGGAGTTGACCCGTGCTGTCGAACAAGAAGATTATGAACGGGCAGCACGTATTCAAAAAGAAATGAAGCAATTAGAAGGGCAGGGAGATGGCTAATGGAACCTTTCCTAACACATCCACTCGGTCCAAAAATGAAAGAACGTGCCAAACTTGATGATTTGGTCGTCTCCACAAGAATCCGACTGGCACGTAACGTCAAAGACACCGTGTTTTCACCGGCCCTTTCTAAAGAAGGAGAACGTCAACTTTGCGATCGTTTAGAGGGACGTCTACGCGGGTTGAAGGGATTTGAATATCTTCATATGCGTGATTATGATGAAGTGACACGACAAGCATTAATGGAGAAACATTTGATTAGCCCGGCTGTTGCTACTAGTGAAGAAAGTGCGGTCTTCTTAAGTGAAGATGAAACCATCAGTGTACTAATCAACGAGGAAGACCATCTGCGAATTCAAACGTTGCTTCCCGGCTATCAAGTGAAAGCGGCGTTCGAATTAGCGAAACAAGCAGACGCATTATGCGCGGAGTCACTTTCTTATGCTTTTGATGAACAGTTAGGCTATTTGACGACATGTCCAAGCAATATCGGAACAGGACTCCGAGCTTCGGTCATGTTACACTTACCGGGACTCACGCTAACGGGTCGGATTGGTCCGATTTTACGGGAACTTCGAAAACTCGGTTATACGATTCGCGGTCGGTATGGTGAAGGAAGCGATGCAGCCGGACGCTTGTTCCAGCTGTCGAATCAACGGACACTAGGTAGTCATGAATCACAACTGTTGGCTGATTTTATGGAAGTGACAGAACAAGTGATTCAGGCAGAACGGCATGCGCGTGAAGAACTCATTGCGAATCGACAGGAAGAGTTAGAAGATCGATTTTATCGGTCATATGGTATATTACGATATGCTAAATTACTCTCTTCCACCGAAGCAGTTGAACGATTATCTGATTTACATTTAGCAAGTGACCTTGGAATTTTGTCTGATTGGAGCCCGCCGAAGTTTCACGAGTTGATTGTTCGGTTACAATCAGGTTTTCTACAAAAACATTTCGGGAAAACATTATCTACGCAAGAGCGGGATCGAGAACGAGCGACACTCGTTCGTCGAACGTTAGATCAAGGCTTAGTTTGATCCAACTATAAGGAGGTTTTGTCAATGATGTTTGGACGATTTACAGAGCGAGCACAGCGCGTATTAGCTTTAGCACAAGAGGAAGCCGTACGTCTTGGCCATCATAATATTGGTACAGAACATATTTTATTAGGATTGGTTCGGGAAGGAGAAGGGATTGCGGCGAAAGCACTCTTCGCACTAGGACTGACATCTGAAAAGATTCAACAAGAAGTCGAGTCATTGATTGGACGTGGTTCTGAGAACGGATCGACGATTCACTACACACCACGTGCGAAAAAAGTCATTGAACTCTCGATGGATGAAGCAAGAAAATTAGGACATTCATACGTCGGAACGGAACACATCCTTCTCGGATTGATTCGTGAGGGGGAAGGTGTCGCAGCGCGCGTCCTCAATAACCTAGGAATCAGTTTGACGAAAGCACGTCAACAAGTACTGCAGCTCCTCGGGAATACCGAGTCTTCTTCAAATGCTTCGCAACCAGGCGCAAGCGCTGCAACACCAACGCTTGATGGGTTGGCACGCGACTTGACGCAACAAGCCAGAGAATCACGTTTAGATCCGGTGATTGGACGCGCAGGTGAGATTCAACGTGTTATCGAAGTCTTGTCTCGTCGGACAAAGAACAACCCGGTTCTTATTGGTGAGCCGGGTGTCGGGAAGACCGCGGTAGTCGAAGGCCTTGCTCAACAAA
Organism: Exiguobacterium sp. s101; assembly: GCF_018617835.1. Classification (NCBI taxonomy): domain Bacteria; kingdom Bacillati; phylum Bacillota; class Bacilli; order Caryophanales; genus Exiguobacterium; species Exiguobacterium sp. s101. The sequence continues at coordinate 2,859 of NZ_JACSKX010000016.1, forward strand.
TCATCAACAACGAAGTCCCTGAGACACTTCGTAACAAACGAGTCATGGTACTCGACATGGGTACGCTCGTGGCCGGTACAAAATATCGTGGTGAGTTCGAAGATCGTTTGAAAAAGGTCATGGATGAGATTCGCCAGGCTGGAAACGTCATTCTCTTCATCGATGAATTGCATACATTGATTGGTGCAGGAGGCGCTGAAGGCGCGATTGATGCGTCGAACATCCTCAAACCGTCACTGGCCCGTGGTGAACTTCAATGTATCGGGGCGACAACACTCGACGAGTACCGGAAGTATATCGAGAAAGATGCAGCACTTGAACGACGCTTCCAACCAATTCAAGTGAACGAGCCGACGGCAGAAGAGGCTGAGCAAATCCTTCTCGGTTTACGCGACCGCTATGAGGCACACCACCGTGTAACGATTACAGACACAGCCATTCATGAGGCGGTCGTCCTTTCTGACCGTTATATTTCGGATCGCTTCTTACCGGACAAGGCGATTGACCTCGTCGATGAAGCCGCATCAAAAGTACGACTTCGTTCTTTCACAGCGCCGCCGAACTTGAAAGAGTTGGAATCGCGCCTCGAGTCGATTCGTAAAGAAAAAGACTCTGCTGTTCAAAGCCAAGAGTTTGAAAAAGCAGCGTCCCTTCGCGATACGGAGCAAAAATTACGTGATGAATTAGAAGAATTGAAAGCAGAATGGCAGAATAAGCAAGGGAACGAAAAACTTGAAGTGACGAAAGAAGATATCGCTCAAGTTGTCGCAAACTGGACAGGAGTACCGGTCACAAAGATTGCCGAAGAAGAGACGGACCGTCTCCTCAAACTCGAATCGATTCTTCACAATCGTGTCATCGGTCAAGACGATGCAGTGAAATCGATTTCTCGTGCTATCCGTCGTGCCCGTGCCGGATTGAAAGATCCGAAACGTCCAATCGGTTCGTTCATCTTCCTCGGACCGACCGGAGTCGGGAAAACCGAGCTTGCCCGCGCAGTTGCCGAAGCGATGTTTGGCGATGAAGATGCGATTATTCGAATCGACATGTCAGAGTACATGGAGAAACATGCGACAAGTCGTCTCGTCGGTTCGCCTCCGGGCTATGTTGGTTACGAAGAAGGTGGTCAATTAACTGAGAAAGTACGCCGGAAACCATATTCGGTCATTCTTCTTGACGAGATTGAGAAAGCACACCCTGAAGTATTTAACATCTTACTTCAAGTGCTAGACGACGGTCGCTTGACGGACTCAAAAGGTCGCACGGTCGACTTCCGAAATACCGTCATCATCATGACGTCAAACGTCGGGGCAGCAGCGCTTCAACGAAATAAATATGTTGGATTCACAGTCGAAGATGATGTGAAACGTGAGTATACGGAAATGAAAGACAAAGTGCTCGAGGAATTGAAAAAAGCGTTCCGACCTGAGTTCTTGAACCGAATTGACGAAATCACAGTCTTCCATTCACTTCAAAAAGAGCACATCCAAGAAATCATCAAACTTATGGCTGAGACACTTAAGAAACGTCTCGCCGAACAGGGTGTTGATTTCAGCATGACAGATGCGGCGCTCGAGAAGATTGCCGAAGTCGGCTACGATCCGGAATACGGGGCCCGTCCCCTCCGTCGTGCTCTTCAGCGAGAAGTGGAAGACCGTCTCTCAGAAGCAATGCTCGGCGGTACGATTACCAAAGGTAGTAAAGTTGCGCTCGACGTACAAGATGGAGAGTTTGTCGTTCGTAACGAAGGTGTCGTTCAGTAAATCATTCAGCTCCCTCACTGTTCATGAGGGAGCTTTTTTTAGACAGGAAGGAAGCTTATGGCCAAAATTAAAACGAAATACGTCTGCCAATCGTGTGGATATGAATCAGCGAAGTGGATGGGGCGTTGCCCAGGTTGTAATGAATGGAATACGCTTGTGGAAGAATTTGTGGAAGAAAAGAAAGCCAAACGCGGTGCAGCATTTGTCCATAGTTCGTCTCGACAATTGAAACCGGAACGTCTATCAAACGTCGTCTCACAAGAAGAGACGCGTGTGCACACGAATAGTCGTGAATTTGACCGTGTGCTCGGTGGAGGAATCGTCCCGGGTTCCCTTGTCTTAGTCGGGGGTGACCCGGGAATCGGGAAGTCGACGATTTTGCTACAAGTCAGTGCCCATTTAGCCCATAGCGGCAAAAAAGTGTTATATATTTCGGGTGAGGAGTCGCTCAAACAGACGAAACTGCGCGCGGAACGACTCGGCTTACCGACCGAAGACTTGTTCGTGCTCGCGGAGACAGACATGCTGATGATTGAACGGGTCATCGATGAAGAACAGCCGGGGTTTGTCATCATCGACTCGATTCAGACGGTGTATATGGATGAGATTCAATCTGCTCCGGGCAGTGTGTCACAAGTACGAGAATGTACGGCGGCGCTCATGAAGATTGCGAAGACGCGAGGGATTGCTGTCTTCATTGTCGGACACGTGACGAAACAAGGGTCGATTGCAGGACCGCGCTTACTCGAACACATGGTAGATGCGGTGCTTTACTTTGAAGGCGAACGTCATCATACATTCCGTATTTTGCGGGCGGTGAAGAATCGGTTTGGTTCAACGAATGAAATTGGAATTTTCGAGATGAAAGAGAGTGGGTTAGAAGAAGTCCTTAACCCGTCCGAAATCTTTTTAGAAGAGCGAACCGCAGGGGTATCCGGCTCTACGGTCGTTGCTTCGATGGAAGGGACACGGACGGTGCTCGTCGAACTGCAGGCACTTATCTCCCCTACCTCATTCGGGAACCCGAGACGAATGGCGACGGGAATCGATCAAAATCGGGTCGCGCTTCTTATGGCCGTGCTCGAGAAACGATCCGGTCTTCTGCTTCAAACACAGGATGCTTATTTGAAAGCGGCCGGTGGTGTCAAATTGGATGAACCGGCGATTGACCTTGCGATTTGTATCTCGATCGCCTCTAGTTTTCGCGATCGCCCGACCCGGCCGACGGATGTCTGCATCGGAGAAGTCGGATTGACGGGAGAAGTGCGGCGCGTATCACGAATCGAACAACGTGTTGCCGAGGCGGCAAAGTTAGGATTTACAAGGGCCATCATCCCAAAAAATAATATGGGTGGATGGACCGCTCCGGCAGGGATTGAGGTGGTCGGTGTCGGAACAGTGGACGAAGCACTCCAGTTGGCGATCCCATTTTGATGGGTCGCCACTGGCAGTTTGTAACGCTTTGTAACGAACGTGATTAAAAAATCGTGTTACAATGAAAGTGTTATTTTTTGAAATTTTATTTCATATAAAAGGAGGTGGAATGAGTGAAGATTGCTGTACGAATCGGATTTATTTTGATTGGACTCGTCGTGGGTTGGTTCGGAATCATCGAAGCGACGCTTTTATTAGCAGACCTTGGCATGAATGTGCCGGAGTGGTTAACGATTCCATACGTAGCAAGTTTGATTGGTGGACTTATCTTCTTCATTCTTAGTTTATTCTTAACAGATGGTGTTGTTGCATTTATTCGTTTTGTCGAAGAACGGCTCGTCCGTTTACCGGTGGGAGATATCTTATTCGGTTCGATCGGTCTTATCATCGGGCTCTTGATCGCCTTTTTGATCAGTGTATCGCTTGAAGTCACGAATATTTTCTTACTGAGTAAAATCGTCCCGATTTTTGTCACGGCACTGTTTGGTTACTTTGGTTTCGCGGTCGGCTATCGGAAGCGTAACGAATGGATTAAACTATTTGTGAAGAGCGAACGGGAGAAGCCAGCGGCTGAACCGGTTCAACGTTCTAACGATAAAATCTTGGATACGAGCGTCATCATCGACGGTCGGATCGCGGATATTGCGACGACTGGATTCGTGGAAGGGACATTGATTGTTCCGCAATTTGTGATCGGAGAGCTCCAATACATCGCCGACTCTTCGGATACATTAAAACGAAATCGTGGTCGTCGTGGCCTCGACATTTTAAAAGAACTGCAGGAGAACAAGCGCATCCAAGTTGAAATTTATGATGGCGACTTTGAAGATGTACCGGAAGTCGATATCAAATTAATCAAATTGGCTGAACTTAAAAATGGTATTGTTGTCACGAATGACTATAACTTAAACAAAGTGTGTGAAGTACGGAATGTCCCGGTATTGAATATCAATGACTTAGCGAATGCCGTCAAACAAATCGTCATTCCTGGCGAAGAGATGGTCGTGACAGTCATTAAAGAAGGAAAAGAGCAAAATCAAGGCGTCGCCTATCTTGAAGATGGGACGATGGTTGTCGTGGAAGGTGGACGGAAGCTGATTTCGAAGACGCTTCCTGTCGTCGTGACGAGTGTCTTACAGACGTCTGCAGGTCGAATGATTTTTGCACGTCCGGAATAATGAACAAAAAAGAGACGCGGGAGCGCTCTCTTTTTTCACGAAGAGAGGTGTTTACATGGTAGCTTATACAGTCGTCATCCCGGCTGCGGGAAGAGGGAAGCGGATGGGAGCAGATGCGAACAAACTCATGTTGTCGTTACGAGGCAAGCCGATTATCGCATGGACGTTACAAGCGTTTGATACCGATCCATGGTGTGAACATATCGTTTTAGCGATTCGTCCAGAGGAACGTGACTGGTTTGAAGCGATGATGGCACATATCGATACGCCGATTACATATGTAATTGGCGGAGAAGAACGACAACAGAGTGTCTACGCAGGACTGCTTGTTGTGGAAACGGACACGATTGTGATGATTCATGATGGCGCTCGTCCGTTTGTGAAACGCGAACAGCTACATCAAGTGGCGGAAGCTGCGTTACAAGGTGGAGCTATTTTAGCGGTACCGGTCAAGGATACGGTCAAACAAGTGGAGCGTCACCAAATCGAACAAACCGTGCCCCGTGAAAACTTGTGGTTGGCACAAACACCGCAAGCTTTTCAGGCCAAGGCGATTTTATCAGCGCATGAAAAAGCAGTAGAACGACAGGTGCTAGGAACGGATGATGCCAGTTTATTCGAATGGCTCGGTGAAACGGTACGAGTGGTCCCTGGAGATTACCATAATATTAAGATGACGACACCAGAGGATTTACTGTTTGGCGATGCGATTTTAGCGAAGGGGGATTTACAATGAGAATTGGTCAAGGCTTTGATGTACATGCATTTGCGGAAGGACGTCCGTTAATATTAGGTGGAATCGAAATCCCACATGAGCGTGGACTTCTCGGTCATTCTGATGCGGATGTGTTGCTCCATACGATTGCCGATGCGGCGCTCGGAGCGATTGCGGCAGGCGATATCGGGAAGCATTTTCCTGATACAGATCCTGAATTCAAAGATGCGGATTCGAAAGTGTTACTTCGCCACGTATGGCAACTTGTGAAAGACCAAGGATATGTCCTCGGAAATGTGGATGCGACGGTCATGGCACAACGTCCGAAATTGCGCCCCTACATTGATGAGATGCGCGCGGTCATCGCAGATCTTCTTGAAGCGGATATTGAACAGGTAAACGTGAAAGCGACGACGACGGAGAAGCTCGGCTTCACTGGACGAGAAGAAGGAATCGCAGCACAGGCGGTCATCTTACTCAACCGGGCTTGACAGAAATGGTATACTATTTGGGCAGAAGAGAAGAAAGGTGGAACTATTATGAGTGAAGTGCGTGTACGCTATGCGCCTAGTCCGACGGGGCATCTCCATATCGGAAATGCGCGGACTGCGTTGTTTAACTACTTATATGCTCGCCATGCAGGCGGGAAATTGATTCTTCGAATTGAAGATACTGACCAAAAACGGAACGTGTTGAACGGTGTCGAAAGTCAAATGAAGTACTTAGAATGGCTTGGCATCGACTGGGATGAAGGTCCAGGTCGTGACGGCGACTACGGTCCATATTACCAAATGGAGCGTCTTGCGATTTATGAGAAATATGTCAATGAGTTGATGAGCAAAGGTCTTGCTTATAAATGTTACATGACATCTGAAGAGCTCGAAGCGGAGCGTGAAGCTCAAATCGCTCGTGGAGAGGCACCGCGTTACTCGGGTGCGCACCGTAACCTCACTGCCGAAGAACGTGAAGCATTTGAAGCGGAAGGCCGCAAGCCATCGATTCGAATTCGGGTGCCAGAAGGCGTGACGTATAAGTGGACGGATGTCGTTAAAGGAGACGTCTCCTTTGAATCGAAAGACTTTGGAGATTGGGTCATCGTGAAACAAGATGGGATTCCAACATACAACTTCGCTGTTGTCGTAGATGATCATTTGATGAACATCAGTCACGTATTGCGTGGGGATGACCACATCGCAAACACACCAAAACAGATGATGGTATATGATGCGCTCGGTTGGGAGTATCCGGAGTTTGGTCACATGACCCTCATCTATAACGACCAACACAAGAAGTTGTCAAAACGTGACGAATCGATTATCCAGTTCATCGAACAGTATGCCGATCTCGGTTACTTGCCTGAGGCGCTCTTCAACTTCATTTCTCTTCTTGGCTGGTCACCAGTCGGGGAAGATGAAATTTTCTCAAAAGAAGAGTTCATTCAAATGTTTGATGCAAACCGATTGTCGAAGAGTCCGGCTGTGTTTGACCAACAAAAACTTTCTTGGATCAACAGTGTATACATGAAGAAGGCCACGCTTGACGAAGTGGTGGCACTCAGTTTACCATTCTTACAAGAAGTAGGGCGATTACCCGAGGCGGTATCTGTCGAGGAAGCGGATTGGGCGACAAACTTGATCGCATTGTATAAAGAACAAATGACGCACGGGGCAGAGATTGTCGCGTTGACAGACTTGTTCTTCAAAGATGAAATCGAGTATGACGAGGAAGCGAATGTTGTCCTTTCAGGTGAAACGGTACCTGCTGTTCTTGCAGAGTTCAAACAGCAACTCGAAGGAATCGAAGACTTCACACCGGAAGCGATTAAAGCGGCGACGAAAGCGACTCAAAAAGCTACTGGTCAAAAAGGAAAGAACTTGTTCATGCCGATCCGTGTCGCCACGACAGGACAAACACATGGGCCAGAACTCCCGAACGCCATTTCATTAATTGGAAAAGAGCGTGTATTGAAGCGTCTGACAACTTTATTAGCGTAATAAAGGCATCGATGAGGAAAGTAAGCGGTACGACACGTTGCAGAGACTAGGACCTAGGCTGGGAGTTCTAGATGTGTCCCCCGAAGAAGTGCACCTCGGAGCCGTCTCGGCGATATGTAGTCGAGGCCGTGACTCGGCGTTAACGGGATTTGAGAGGGGAACACTTTTCCCAAACAGAGTGGAACCGCGCTTACGGCGTCTCTGTGCCTTGGCACAGGGGCGTCTTTGTTTTTGTATAAGAAAAGGAGATATCGATTATGGGATTTTGGAGCAGTGTACGCGAAGACTTGCGGACTGTCCTGGAACTAGACCCTGCCGCTCGATCAAAAGTGGAGGTCGCAATGACGTATCCAGGATTGCATGCTATTTGGGCACATCGCATCGCACACGAATTATGGAAACGAAACGTGAAGCTAGTGGCTAAGTTATTAGCCCAGTTCAGTCGCTGGGTGACCGGGATTGAAATTCATCCTGGCGCAGTTGTCGGTAACCGGGTATTTATCGATCACGGTTTCGGCGTCGTCATCGGAGAGACAGCCATTATCGGAAATGACGTGACGATTTATCAAGGTGTCACACTCGGTGGAACCGGGAAAGAAAAAGGGAAGCGACACCCGACGATTGGAAGTGACGTCCTCATTTCAGCCGGGGCAAAAGTGCTTGGAAACATCACGATTGGCGATTGCGTCAAAATCGGGGCAAGTTCCGTCGTCTTGAATGATGTACCGTCTGATTCGACTGTGGTCGGGATTCCGGGTCGGGTCGTTATTCGAAACGGCAAACGTGTGAAACAACACGACTTAGATCACCGCCTGCCTGATCCGGACCGCGAATGCCAAGAACGTCTTGAAAATGCTGTGGCAGAACTTCAACATAAATTAGAGACGCTTGAAAAGCGAATGGAGGAGAAGACACATGATTCAGCTGTACAACAGTCTCACGAATAAAAAAGAACCGTTTGTCCCGCTTGTTCCGGGTAAAGTATCGATGTATGTTTGTGGACCAACTGTCTATAACTATATCCATGTCGGCAATGCCCGTCCGGCGATTGCCTTCGATACAGTTCGTCGCTATTTGACGTATCGTGGGTATGAGGTGAAATACGTCTTGAACTTCACGGATGTGGACGACAAAATCATTCGCACCGCCAACGAATTAGATGAAGACACCGAAACGTTGACGAATCGTTACATTGAAGCTTATTTAGCGGATACGGGAGCATTGAACGTGCAACCTGCGGACGTACATCCACGTGTGACCGATACAATGGAAGAGATTATCGAGTTCATTCGTCAGTTAGAGACGGAAGGGTTCGCTTATGAATCCGAAGGCGATGTCTATTTCCGGACGAAGAAGTTTGAAACATACGGGAAACTAAGTCAGCAATCGATTGAAGATTTGCGGGCAGGCTCACGCGTCGATGTCGGGGAAAAGAAAGAAGACCCGCTCGACTTTGTCTTGTGGAAAGCGGCTAAGCCGGATGAACCATCATGGGATAGTCCATGGGGCAAAGGTCGTCCGGGCTGGCATATCGAATGCTCGGCGATGGCGAAAAAACATCTCGGGGCAACGATCGACATCCATGCGGGTGGGCATGATTTAAAATTCCCACACCACGAGAACGAGATTGCCCAATCGGAAGCGTGCAATCATGCGAAGTTCGCCAACTATTGGTTGCATAACGGGTTCATCAATATTGAAAACGAGAAGATGTCTAAGTCACTCGGAAACTTCCTCCTCGTCCATGAAGCACTGAAGGAAGTCGATCCGATGGTACTACGTTTCTTCATGTTGTCTGTTCATTACCGTCATCCCATCAACTATAGCCGTGAATTGATCGAACAAGCGGCGAACGGGTGGGACCGAATTAAAGAAGCGTATCAAAATATTGAATACCGCTTATCGGTAACAGCCGGACTCGGGGAACCGAGCGAGTCGATGGAACGGAAACTTGAATCGATCAAGACGGCTTTCATTGAGTCGATGGATGATGACATCAATACAGCAAACGCTGTGACGGTCTTATTTGACTTAGCACGAGAAGCAAACATTTATGCGAAAGCGGACCATGTGGCAAAAGCGACACTCGAACAGGTTCTTTCACTATTCGATGAATTGACGGGTGTGCTCGGTTTGACGTTGGCAGAAGAAAAAGAACTACTGGATGTCGAGATTGACCGATTGATTCAAGAACGAAACGATGCGCGGGCGGCACGTAATTTTGCCCGAGCCGACGAGATTCGTGATTTACTAAAAGAACAAAACATCCAACTCGAAGACACGGCCCAAGGGGTTCGGTGGAAGCGGTTATGATGCAACCGAAACAAATGAATGCCCTCGCCCTAGCCTACATGGGGGACGTGGTATATGAATTGGCCGTACGGAAACGGTTGCTCGAGAAAGGATTGACGCGCCCGAACGATTTACACCGGGGCGCGGTCCGCTACGTCAATGCACGGGCACAGGCGAGCGTCGTGACCCATTGGCTAGAAATGGACTTATTGACGGAAGAAGAACAAGCCATCGTCAGACGTGGTAAGAATGCGAAGTCAGGATCAATCCCGAAGCGGGTTGATGTTCACACTTATCGCTACTCCACAGCGTTCGAGGCGTTGATTGGATATATCTATTTGACAGAAAGAAGGGATCGTCTTGAAGAACTCATCAAACAAGCGTTCGAACGACTCGAAGCCGAATCGTTCGAATCGACGTGACGGAAAGCGGGGAGCGGAGAAACGAACATTTGACCGCCCTCGTGGTGAACGACCAGAACGTGCACGTCGCCAGAAAGCCGAGCGTCCGGATTATAAAGAAGTGGACGTGATGGAGGAAGGGATTGACTTCCTTTATGGCCGAAATCCCGTACTCGAAGCACTTCGAAGCGGCCGTGACATGAACAAAGTGTTTATTATGGAAGGGCAACAAAAAGGCCCGCTCGCCCAAATCATTGCGATGGCGAATGAAGCATCAGTTCAAGTTTCTTTCGTACCCAAAACGAAACTCGAGAAGATGGCAGGCAGTGAGCATCACCAAGGTGTCGTTGCAGCCGTAGCGGCTTATGAATACAAAACGATTGAGGATATGTTTGCACTCGCTGCTTCAAAAGAGGAAACACCGCTCATCATCCTGTTGGATGAGCTAGAGGACCCGCATAATCTAGGTTCGATTTTACGGACGGCAGATGCAATCGGGGCACACGGAATCATTATTCCAAAACGCCGTTCGGTTGGTTTGACCCAAACGGTTGCCAAAGCGTCGACTGGGGCGATTGAGTATATTCCAGTTGCGCGCGTGACGAATTTGACGCGAACGCTTGAAGAATTGAAGGAAAAAGGACTATGGGTCGTCGGGACCGATGCGAAAGAGAGTCAGGACTATCGTCGATTAGATGGAAATATGCCGCTTGTCGTGGTCATCGGAAGTGAAGGCAAGGGGATGAGCCGACTCGTGCGTGAATCGTGTGACTTCCTCGTCCATTTACCGATGGTCGGTCATGTCACGTCACTCAACGCATCTGTTGCAGCAGCGCTCCTTCTGTACGAAGTGCATCGCTCACGCCACCCGTTAGCATGAGTATTCTAAAACGCGAGCTCCTTCTTGTAGATGGATATAACATTATCGGAGCGTGGCCACATTTAAGAAGTTTGCGCGATGTAGATTTTGATCAGGCGCGCAACCTCTTGATTGAAGCGATGGCAGAATATCAAGCTGTATCCGGCAAAGAGGTCACAATCGTGTTTGATGCTCATATGCGGTATGGTCGTGAAGCAAAAGAGAAGCGCAGTCGTGTCGATGTCATTTATACGAAAGAAAATGAGACAGCTGACGAATGGATTGAGCGACGAGCGCATGAATTGGTCGATGACCGACTCGTGACATTATTCGTTGCGACAAACGATTTCACCGAGCAATGGGTTATTTTTGGTCAAGGTGCATTACGCGTTCCTGCGACCGAGCTGTTAAAAGATTGGAAGCATGCGAAAACACTGATTGAGCAGCAACGGATGTCGTTAGAAAAGGAACAATCCAATCGAAAGACAATCGATATTCCTCCGCACATTCAAGCGCGCTTTGAAGAAATGCGACGACGTAAATCAAAAGGTGACTGAAATCACGGGCGAGTTCATAGAATGGACTCGTCTTTGTTTCGATTTTGACATTTTTTTGCAAAGGAATGTTGTATACTATTACATATATGAGTTACACATCATTTAATTGACGGAATCTTTAGAAATTTGTTTGACGCATAGGAGTAGGGAGTCCTATAATGGGACAAAACCTTACATAGGTCAGGATCAATCGCCGGGGGGGAACGAGCATGAACGGATGGCCGTATGAACAGTTTGAAAAAATGTCAGACGAAGAGTTGGTCTTATTGGCGCGAAACGAAGGAAATAGCGATGCGCTTGAGTTTTTGATTGAACGATACCGGTATTTTGTGCGGGCGAAGGCGCGCTCATACTTTTTGATTGGGGCAGATCATGAGGACATCGTCCAAGAAGGCATGATCGGTCTTTACAAAGGGGTGCGTGACTACAAAGACGAACGGCTCGCGTCATTCAAAAGCTTTGCTGAAATGTGCATCACACGTCAGATGATTACTGCGATCAAGACGGCGACACGTCAAAAGCACATTCCGCTCAATTCATACGTTTCGCTCGATAAACCGATTTTTGATGAAGAATCCGATCGAACATTGCTTGATGTTATCTTGCCTCCACATCCTACCGACCCTCAGGAATTGATTGTGACACAGGAAGAGCAAACGTTCATGGAAGAGAAGATGGAAGAAATTTTAAGTGACTTGGAGCGGAAAGTCTTGCGTCTTTATTTAGACGGACGTTCTTATCAAGAGATTTCAGACGACTTGGATCGTCATGTAAAATCAATTGATAATGCGTTACAGCGTGTGAAGAAGAAATTTGAACGCCATGTCGATGTTCGGACGCTTACAAGCTAACCGATTATTGACCGCGTGCCTCCTATGTGATACTTTAAAAGTAGCGCCTTGTCCGTAGACGCCATTTACAGGAGGCGTTTTTTTTTCGCTCTTTTTTAAGAGAGAGTAGTCGAAAGGGGCGCTTATGAATGGCAAAGAAAGTAAGTCTCGCTTGTTCAGAATGCGGGTCTCGAGAGTATTCGACGACAAAGAAAGATGGTGTGTCGACACGACTTGAAATGAAAAAGTTTTGTCGCCGCTGTAATGCGCATACGATGCATCGGGAATCAAAGTAACGTAGATTGGCATTCAATGTAGGAGGAAGCTACCATGAACTTTTTGCGCGACGTATGGAAAGAGTTGAAGAAAACGAGTTGGCCTACTCGTAAAGAACTCACGAAATATACCATTACCGTCATCGCGACCGTTGTCGTGATTGGCCTGTTCGTGTTCGGCGTAGATACTGGAGTCAGCTATCTCGTCAATTTATTGATTAACTAAGGAAGAGGTGAAAGCCGTGGAGAAACAATGGTTTGTTGTCCAGACGTACTCAGGTTTTGAGAATAACGTCAAAGAAAACCTAGAACGTCGAATCGGTTCGATGAACATGGAAGATAAAATTTTCCGCGTCCTCGTCCCGACTGAAACGACACAAGAAGAAGTCACATTAAAGAGTGGCGAGAAGAAAATCAAAGAGCGTGAAGTCAAAAACTTCCCGGGCTATGTGTTCGTAGAGATGGTCATGACTGACGATTCATGGTATGTTGTCCGCAACACGCCTAACGTCACTGGCTTCCTCGGTTCAACCGGCGGTGGGGCCAAGCCGATCCCGCTTCAACCGGATGAAGTGACAAATGTCTTGTCGCAAATGGGACTCATCGAGAAGAAAGATCGTTACAATTACGAACTCGGTGACCTTGTCCGCGTGAAAGAAGGCGCGTTCGAGAACTTTGAAGGTACGATTGACGAAATCGAAGCTGACAAAGAGAAGCTCAAAGTCGTGGTCGATATGTTCGGTCGCGAAACAAAAATTGAGCTTGATTTCGAACAAGTTCAGAAAATTAACTAAACCCACTTGCTAATCCGTAAAACGGATGGTACAATCGGAAATGTTTGATGTTGTGCTTTATTTCGGTACAAACTCGACCTAATAGATTGAGTGGGAGGGCGCACAACGTCCAAGAAACCACATTTTAGACTTAAGGAGGTGTGTCTCGTGGCGAAAAAAGTTTCTAAACTCGTTAAACTTCAAATCCCAGCTGGTAAAGCTAACCCAGCTCCACCAGTAGGTCCAGCACTTGGACAAGCAGGTGTTAACATCATGGGATTCTGTAAAGAGTTCAACGCTCGTACACAAGACCAAGCCGGATTGATTATTCCTGTAGTCATCACGGTATACGAAGATCGTTCGTTTACATTCATTACGAAAACTCCACCAGCTGCAGTTCTCTTGAAGAAAGCTGCTGGTATCGAGAGTGGTTCTGGTGAACCAAACCGTAAGAAAGTAGCAACGGTTAAGCGTGACAAAGTTCGCGAAATCGCTGAACTTAAAATGCCTGACCTTAACGCATCATCTGTAGAAACAGCGATGCTTATGGTTGAAGGTACTGCACGTAGTATGGGTATTGTAATCGAAGACTAATTGATAGTCTCTGGGGTTGTCGGTGAATACTGCTCACCTTCAATCCCTTCATTATGTGGGAGGAAATTCCGCTAACCACAAGGAGGAAAAGATCATGGGTAAAAAACACCAAGAAGTAGCTAAGCTTGTTGACCGCACGAAGTCATACGACCTCGCCAAAGCTGTCGAGCTCGTTCAAAAAACAGCTACTGCTAAATTCGATGAAACAATCGAAGTTGCTGTCCGTCTCGGCGTAGATCCGAAGAAAGCAGACCAACAAATCCGTGGTGCCGTTGTACTTCCACACGGTACTGGTAAAACACAAAAAGTTCTCGTCTTCGCTAAAGGTGAGAAAGTGAAAGAAGCGGAAGCTGCTGGAGCAGACTACGTTGGTGACGCTGAGTACATCAACAAAATCCAACAAGGATGGTTCGACTTCGATGTCATCGTTGCGACACCTGACATGATGGGTGAAGTTGGTAAACTCGGTCGTGTTCTCGGACCTAAAGGCCTCATGCCTAACCCGAAAACAGGAACAGTTACTTTTGATGTGGAAAAAGCAATCGCGGACATCAAAGCTGGTAAAGTTGAATACCGTGTTGATAAAGCTGGTAACATCCACGTTCCAGTTGGTAAGAAATCATTTGAAGCATCTAAACTCTCTGAGAACATCGAGACAATTCTCGAAACACTCATGAAAGTGAAGCCTGCTACTGCAAAAGGAACTTACCTTAAAAACATCGCGCTTTCATCTACAATGGGTCCTGGGATCCGTGTAGCGACTGCGGATTTCCTTAAGTAATTTTGTTGAAATAAATTGTTGACAACGTGTGACACCGCTGATAAAGTAATACACGTTCAACCGAATATGTTGGATTACCGTAGACAGAAGGTGGACATCGGTCCGTAAACCCTTCCGAGGTGTCTTTGCTCGAACTTGAGCCTGTTGTCACAGGTTTACTTTCAAACAATTACGCCCTCGTATGTCTTCATACGAGGGATTTCTTTTGGAGAGCAGCCTCTCGTCCGGTATAAGAATTGACTAGGAGGTGCAAACACATGGCAAACGAAAAAATCGTAGCTCAGAAATCGGCACTTGTCGATGAAATCGCTGAAAAAATGCAAGCGAGCGTGGGAACAGTTGTTGTTGACTACCGCGGACTTACAGTTGAAGAAGTGACTACACTCCGTAAATCACTCCGTGACGCTGGAATTGAGTTCAAAGTTTACAAGAACGGTCTTCTTCGCCGCGCAGCTATTCAGTCGAACTTCGAAGGTCTTGACGAAGTCTTTACTGGTCCTACAGCAATCGCCTTCTCAAACGAAGACGTTATTGCTCCAGCGAAGATCTTGAATGACTTCTCGAAAGAGCACAAAGCGCTCGAACTTAAAGGCGGAATCATTGAAGGCAAAGTGACTTCACTCGAAGAAATCAAAGCCCTTGCAGAACTTCCATCACGCGATGGTCTTCTCTCGATGCTTCTCAGCGTACTTCAAGCTCCAATCCGCGGGCTCGCAGTCGCAACAAATGCAATCGCAGAACAAAAAGAAGAGCAATCAGCTTAATTTTTGTCGCGTAGCGTAACTTAAAAACTTTTTACAACATCAAAGGAGGAAAACCATAATGGCTTTCAACAAAGAGCAATTCATCGAAGACCTCAAATCAATGACGGTTCTCGAACTTAACGAACTTGTAAAAACAATCGAAGAAGAATTCGGCGTATCAGCAGCAGCTCCAGTAGCAGTTGCAGGTGCTGGCGCAGGCGCAGCAGCTGAAGAGCAAACTGAATTCGACGTAATCCTCACAAACGCTGGCGCTGGTAAAATCAACGTCATCAAAGCTGTTCGTGAAATCACAGGCCTCGGTCTTAAAGAAGCAAAAGGACTCGTTGACGGAACTCCGGCTCCAGTCAAAGAAGGCGTTTCTAAAGAAGACGCTGATTCAATCAAAGCTAAGCTTGAAGAAGCTGGCGCATCTGTTGAAGTTAAGTAATTCAACTTCACAACCTATAGAAGCTCGCCATGGCGAGCTTCTTTTATTTCCTTGAAGAATGGGTTAGGAGGTTCGACGCATGGGAGATCATTACTATACGAACGATCCACGTTCGGAAAGTGCCCCGGAGACATGGACGTATGAGTTACGAGGGAAACAGTATCATTTCACTTCGGACCGCGGTGTGTTCTCGAAAGGATCGGTCGATTTTGGGTCACGTCTTTTAATTGAATCGTTTGAAGTACCTGAGGTGTCAGGACGCATTTTGGACGTAGGCTGCGGCTATGGTCCGATGGGGATCTCGCTTGCCGATGCCTCTGGGCGTGAAGCATTGCTCATTGATGTAAATGAGCGTGCGCTGGCGCTCTCTGAGCAAAACGCCGCCCGTAATGGAGTGACGGTCGAAACACGGCTTTCTCACGCGTATGACGCGGTGGGGGGAGAACGGTTTGCCGCCATTGTCACCAATCCGCCGATTCGTGCGGGAAAACAAGTCGTCCATACGATCTTGCGTGAAGCACATGCGCATTTGGTCGATGGAGGAGCAATTTATGTCGTCATTCAAAAGAAACAAGGAGCGCCTTCTGCTAAAAAGTTATTAGAAGAGGTGTTTAGTCAAGTCGAAACGGTCGCGAAAGAGAAGGGTTACTTTATTTTCCGAGCAATTCGGTCTTGACAAACGGTGAAGTCTTGTTGACTCGCTATAACGTATATGCTAACATTATAAAATGCCATTGGAATGGAATTCGCTTGAAACTGCCGTGTCTGCTGCTTTTTAGAGACGGAAAACGAGCGACATTCAATGACAATGTTCGATTATTACGCCCGAAAAATTCGCTAAAGAATTGGGGGTCTGAGAGGTGAATCAGTTGACTGGTCAACTTGTTCAGTACGGTCGTCACCGTCAGAGAAGAAGCTTTGCCCGTATCAGTGAGGTTTTAGAGCTTCCGAATTTGATTGAAATTCAAACTGCTTCTTACGAGTGGTTCTTGCGTGAAGGATTGAAGGAAATGTTCACAGACATTTCACCGATTTCCGACTTCACAGGAAACCTCGTGTTGGAGTTCATCGATTACTCGCTCAGCGAGCCGAAGTATTCGATCGATGAATCGAAGGAGCGCGACGTTACTTATTCTGCGCCACTTCGCGTAAAAGTACGTCTCCAAAACAAAGAGACAGGTGAGCTCAAAGAACAAGAAGTGTTCATGGGAGATTTCCCGCTCATGACAGAATCGGGAACATTTATTATTAATGGTGCAGAACGCGTCATCGTTTCCCAGCTTGTCCGTTCACCGAGCGTGTATTACAACGCTAAACTTGATAAAAATGGTAAACGTGGATTTGGCGCAACCGTCATCCCGAACCGTGGTGCTTGGCTCGAACTTGAAACAGATGCCAAAGATATCGTTTATGTTCGTATCGACCGTACCCGCAAAATTCCGGTAACGGTGTTGTTGCGTGCCCTCGGATTCGGTACGGACCAAGAAATTATCGACCTTCTCGGTGATGATGAATATCTTCGTAACACCCTTGAAAAAGATAATACAGAGTCTACAGAGAAAGCGTTGATCGAGATTTACGAGCGTCTACGCCCTGGTGAACCACCAACTGTAGAAAACGCGAAATCACTTCTCGTATCACGTTTCTTCGACCCGAAACGTTATGACTTAGCGAACGTTGGTCGCTATAAGATGAACAAGAAACTTCATCTTAAGAACCGTTTGTTCGGTCAAAAATTAGCGGAAACGCTCGTGGACCCGGAAACAGGCGAAGTACTCGCTGAAGCTGGAACAGTCCTCGACCGTCGCAACTTAGATCGTATCCTCCCACATTTGGAGAGCGGCCTCGGTTATGTCGATGCGGAACCGACTGGCGGCGTCGCTGAAGGCGAACCGTTCGGTCTTCAATCAATCAAAGTCATCTCACCAGATGACCCAGATGGAGAGCGTATCTTGAACATCATCGGAAATGGCAATATCGACCGCAGTATCAAACATGTTACGCCGGCTGATATTATCGCTTCAATCAACTACTTCTTTAACTTACTTCACGAAGTCGGAACAACAGATGACATCGACCATTTAGGAAACCGTCGTCTTCGTTCAGTCGGAGAACTTCTCCAAAATCAATTCCGGATCGGGCTTTCTCGTATGGAACGTGTTGTAAAAGAACGTATGTCGATTCAAGATCAAAATGCGATTACACCTCAGGCGCTCATTAACATCCGCCCGGTTATCGCATCGCTTAAAGAGTTCTTCGGTAGCTCGCAATTGTCACAGTTCATGGACCAAACGAACCCGCTCGCAGAGCTTACGCACAAACGTCGTCTCTCTGCACTTGGACCGGGTGGTTTGACACGTGAGCGTGCTGGTTTCGAAGTTCGAGACGTTCACTATTCCCACTACGGTCGGATGTGTCCAATCGAAACGCCAGAGGGCCCGAACATCGGACTCATCAACTCACTTTCGTCTTATGCGAAAGTGAACGAGTACGGTTTCATCGAAGCACCATATCGCCGTGTCGACCCGGAAACAGGTCTTGTCACAAGTGAAATTCAATATATGACGGCCGATGAGGAAGATCTCTACGTCGTCGCACAGGCAAACATGCCGCTCACAGAGGATGGTTACTTTGCAGACGAACAAGTTCTTTGCCGTTTCCGCGGACAAAACTTGTCAGTCGAGCCAAGCCGAGTGGATTACATGGACGTATCGCCGAAACAGGTTGTTTCTGCTGCGACAGCATGTATCCCGTTCCTTGAGAACGATGACTCGAACCGTGCCCTCATGGGAGCGAACATGCAACGTCAAGCAGTACCACTTCTTCAACCAGATTCGCCGATTGTCGGTACTGGAATGGAGTATGTGTCTGCGAAAGACTCTGGTGCAGCAATTGTTGCGAAATACCCAGGTATCGTTGAACGCGTCACAGCGCGTGAAATCTTGATCCGTCGTATGTCTGACGTAAACGGTTCTGAGGTTTCAGGTGATTTGGACCGTTACAAACTTCAAAAATATGTCCGTTCTAACCAAGGAACATGCTATAACCAAAAACCAATCATCGCAGCTGGCGATCGTGTCGAAAAAGGAGAAATCCTTGCGGACGGTCCGTCGATGGATATGGGTGAGCTCGCGCTTGGCCGTAACGTTGTCGTTGCCTTCATGACATGGGATGGTTACAACTATGAGGATGCGATCATCATGAGTGAGCGTCTCGTGAAAGATGACGTGTACACGTCGATTCATATCGAAGAGTACGAGTCAGAGTCACGCGACACGAAACTTGGACCAGAGGAAATCACACGTGATATTCCAAACGTCGGAGATGACGCACTTCGTAACTTGGACGATCGCGGAATTATCCGTATCGGAGCTGAAGTTAAGGATGGCGATATCCTCGTCGGTAAAGTAACACCTAAGGGCGTTACGGAATTGACGGCGGAAGAACGTCTCTTGCACGCAATCTTCGGTGAGAAGGCACGTGAAGTACGTGATACGTCACTTCGTGTACCAAACGGTGGAGATGGAATCATCTTGGATGTCAAAGTGTTCGACCGTGAAAACGGCGACGAGTTGTCTCCAGGCGTCAACCAAATGGTACGTGTCTATATCGTTCAAAAACGTAAGATTCACGAAGGGGATAAGATGGCGGGACGTCACGGTAACAAAGGTGTTATCTCGCGGATCCTCCCTGAAGAAGATATGCCATACATGCCAGACGGTACACCGGTTGACATCATGCTCAACCCGCTTGGGGTACCATCGCGTATGAACATCGGTCAAGTACTTGAACTCCACCTTGGAATGGCAGCGAAGAAGCTCGGCATCAAAGTGGCAACACCTGTATTCGATGGAGCGCGTGAGGAAGACGTATGGGCAACGATTGAAGAGGCTGGTATGGATAAAGATGCGAAAACGCGTCTCTATGATGGTCGTACGGGTGAACCGTTCGATAACCGCGTCTCTGTCGGTGTCATGTACATGATCAAACTCGCGCACATGGTTGATGATAAACTTCACGCTCGTTCGACAGGACCATACTCACTCGTTACGCAACAACCGCTCGGTGGTAAAGCACAGTTCGGTGGTCAGCGCTTCGGAGAGATGGAAGTTTGGGCTCTTGAAGCGTACGGTGCAGCCTACACGCTCCAAGAAATCTTGACAATCAAGTCGGATGACACGGTCGGTCGTGTGAAAGCATATGAGGCCATCGTGAAAGGCGAGAGCGTTCCAAAAGCGGGCGTTCCTGAATCATTCCGCGTCTTGATCAAAGAGCTTCAAGCGCTCGGTATGGAAGTCAAGATGATGTCAGCGGATGATGAAGAAGTCGAAATGAAAGATGAAGATGACGACAACATCCCGAACGCAACATCGGCGTTAGAACAAGTCGTTCAACCGACTGTTACGGAAGAGGAATAAGGCGAAAAGGGAGGTCGGCCCCTTGGTAGATGTTAATCGATTTGAATATATGAAAATCGGCTTGGCTTCATCAGAGAAGATCCGTTCGTGGTCTTACGGTGAAGTCAAAAAGCCGGAAACGATCAACTATCGTACACTTAAACCAGAGAAGGACGGATTGTTCTGTGAACGAATCTTCGGTCCTACGAAAGACTGGGAATGTTACTGCGGGAAATACAAACGAATCCGTTATAAAGGAGTCATTTGTGACCGCTGTGGCGTTGAAGTGACGAAAGCGAAAGTGCGTCGCGAGCGAATGGGCCATATCGAGCTCGCGGCACCAGTTTCGCACATCTGGTACTTTAAAGGGATTCCAAGCCGCATGGGGCTTGTTCTCGATATGTCACCACGTGCACTTGAAGAAGTCATTTACTTCGCATCTTACGTGGTAACAGAACCAGGTGACACACCGCTTGAGAAGAAACAACTTCTCTCGGAAAAAGAATTCCGTCTCTATCGTGAAAAATACGGTAGCGACTTCAAAGCAGACATGGGTGCTGAAGCAATCCGTACACTTCTTCAAGACGTCAATCTTGAAAAAGAAGTGGGTGAGCTTCGTGAAGAGTTGAAAACTGTCCAAGGTCAGCGTCGTACTCGTGCGATCAAGCGCTTGGAAGTTCTTGACGCGTTTTTCACTTCAGGAAACAATCCAGACTGGATGATCCTTGAAGTACTTCCTGTCATCCCGCCAGAGCTTCGCCCAATGGTTCAGCTCGACGGAGGACGCTTTGCAACATCTGACTTGAACGATTTGTATCGTCGAGTCATCAACCGGAACAACCGTCTCAAACGTTTGCTCGACCTCGGCGCGCCGAATATCATCGTGCAAAACGAGAAGCGTATGCTTCAAGAAGCGGTTGATGCTCTCATCGACAACGGTCGTCGTGGTCGTCCGGTAACAGGTCCTGGTAACCGTCCGCTCAAATCGCTTTCACATATGTTGAAAGGGAAACAAGGTCGTTTCCGTCAAAACCTTCTCGGTAAACGGGTCGACTACTCAGGACGTTCGGTTATCGTCGTAGGACCAAACTTGAAGATGTATCAGTGTGGTCTTCCAAAAGAGATGGCACTTGAGCTCTTCAAACCGTTCGTAATGAAAGAACTTGTCGGTCGCGGCATCGCTTCAAACATTAAGAACGCAAAACGTAAAATCGAGAAGATGCAACCTGAAATCTGGGGCGTCCTTGAAGAAGTCATCCGTGAGCATCCGGTTCTCTTGAACCGTGCCCCGACACTTCACCGCCTTGGTATTCAAGCATTCGAACCGATTCTTGTTGAAGGTCGTGCGATTCGCCTTCACCCACTCGTATGTACGGCTTATAACGCCGACTTCGATGGTGACCAAATGGCTGTCCACGTTCCACTTTCTGCAGAAGCACAAGCGGAAGCACGCCTTCTCATGCTCGCTGCACAGAACATTTTGAACCCGAAAGACGGTAAACCGGTTGTTACACCATCGCAGGATATGGTCCTCGGTAACTACTACATCTCACTTGAACGTGAAGATGCTGTCGGTGAAGGAAAAGTGTTCTCGAACGTCAACGAAGCGTTGATTGCTTACCAAAACGGATATGTCCACTTGCACTCGCGTGTGGCTCTTCCGGCACGTACGCTCAACAATCCGACGTTCACAGACGAACAGAACGAGAAATTGCTCATTACGACAGTTGGGAAGATGATCTTTAACGAAATCTTGCCAAATACGTTCCCTTACTTGAACGAGCCAACGATGGAAAACTTGCAGGAAGCAACGCCTGACAAGTACTTCATCGACAAAGGGACGAACGTTGCGGAAGAAATCGCATCACGTCCAATCATCGATCCGTTCAAAAAAGGATTCCTCGGGAAAGTCATCGCGGAAGTGTTCCAGAAGTTTGAAACGACTGAAACAAGCCGCATGCTTGACCGGATGAAAGATCTTGGCTTTAAGCACTCGACAAAAGCGGGTGTAACGGTTGGGATTGCTGATATCATCGTACTTCCTGACAAACAGGAAATCTTGGATGAGGCACAAACTCAAGTCGACCAAATCATGAAGTCGTTCCGTCGCGGTCTCATCACAGAAGATGAGCGTTACGAGCGCGTAGTACGTGCTTGGAACGAAGCGAAGGATGAAATTCAATCTCGATTGATGAAATCCCTCAACCGCTTGAACCCGATCTTCATGATGTCTGACTCTGGTGCCCGTGGTAACGCATCTAACTTTACGCAGCTTGCGGGTATGCGTGGTTTGATGGCCGCTCCATCTGGTCGCATCATCGAACTTCCAATCAAATCGTCGTTCCGTGAAGGTCTGACGGTTCAAGAGTACTTCATCTCGACTCACGGGGCTCGTAAAGGTCTTGCCGATACAGCCTTGAAGACAGCCGATTCAGGTTACTTGACGCGCCGTCTTGTTGACGTGGCGCAAGATGTCATCATCCGTGAAGAAGACTGTGGAACAGACCGCGGAATCCGTGTGTCTGCACTCCGCGAAGGTACGGAAGAAATCGAAAGCTTGTACGACCGACTCGTCGGACGTACATCGTTCGAAACGGTCACACACCCTGAAACGGGCGAAGTGTTGATCGATAAGAACGAATTGATTACAGAAGATATCGCACGCATCATCGTTGATGCGGGTGTTGAACAAGTTGAAATTCGTACAGCCTTCACATGTAACACGTCACACGGCGTATGTAAGAAATGTTACGGACGCAACTTGGCGACTGGATCAAACGTTGAAGTCGGAGAAGCCGTCGGTATCATCGCCGCGCAATCGATCGGTGAGCCAGGAACGCAGCTTACAATGCGTACCTTCCACACTGGTGGGGTTGCCGGAGACGATATCACACAAGGTCTTCCACGTATCCAAGAGGTATTCGAAGCCCGTAACCCGAAAGGTCAAGCGGTCATCTCGGAAATCTCTGGTACGGTCATCGACTTCACTGAATCACGTGACAAGCGTGAGCTCACGGTCGAAGGATTCAGTGAGACACGTTCATACACGATTCCATTCGGAGCTCGTCTCCGCGTCCAAATTGGTGATACAGTTGAAGCCGGTGAAGTCTTCACGGAAGGTTCGATCGATCCGAAAGAATTGCTGAACGTCCGTGGTGTATCTGGTGTTCAAAACTATCTTCTCCAAGAAGTTCAAAAAGTTTATCGGATGCAAGGAGTAGAAATTGGTGATAAGCACGTTGAGGTTATGGTTCGCCAAATGCTTCGTCGTGTTAAAGTCATCGAGTCTGGTGACACGCCACTTCTCCCTGGATCACTTGTCGACATCAGCGTCTTCAAAGAAGCGTGTAAAGGTGCGATTCGTGACGGGAAACACCCGGCGACTGCAAAACCGGTCCTACTTGGAATCACGAAAGCCTCGCTTGAGACAGATTCGTTCCTCTCAGCAGCTTCGTTCCAAGAAACGACTCGTGTCTTGACTGATGCGGCAATCAAAGGGAAGCGCGACTACCTCCTTGGACTCAAAGAGAACGTTATTATCGGTAAACTCGTTCCGGCTGGTACTGGAATGGCTGTCTACCGTGATGTGAAACTTGAAGAAGATGAGGCACCAGTTGCTCTCGAAGATACAACGGTCGAATAAAATACGTCTTGACAGCGCAGGTTGGCGGTGCTACTATGATTTAGTGCCGCCAATCGGTTGTTGTCGATGACAACGGTGTCCAGCAGTCGGCAAGCTACTTGGACGTCCATCCGAACTTTCTACGGGAAGGTTTGGCTGCTACAATTGCCACTTTCAAGGTATAACTCACGTTTTTGCGAGGTCATGGAATGCCTACGCCTCGTAAAAACGTTTCGTTATGACCTTAAATGAACCACCCGGGTCGGTGGGACTAGAAAATAGCAACATTCAGGAAGGGAGGATCTTCAAAGATGCCTACTATTAACCAGTTAGTCCGTAAAGGACGTAAATCGAAAGTCGTTAAATCTGACTCTCCAGCACTTAACAAAGGTTACAACAGTTTCATCAAGTCACAAACAAACGTGAGCTCACCACAAAAGCGTGGTGTTTGTACACGTGTTGGTACAATGACTCCGAAGAAACCGAACTCGGCGCTTCGTAAGTATGCTCGTGTTCGTTTGACTAACCAAATCGAAGTGACTGCGTACATCCCAGGTATTGGCCACAACCTTCAAGAGCACAGCGTTGTTCTTATCCGTGGAGGACGTGTAAAAGACTTACCAGGGGTACGTTACCACATCGTTCGTGGTGCGCTTGACACTGCAGGTGTGGACGGACGTATGCAAGGCCGTTCTAAATACGGTACGAAACGTCCGAAAGCTGCGAAGAAGTAATTCTCGCCAACTAAAAATACAATTGAAATCTTGAAAGGAGGGTACTCGGATGCGTAAAAACCGTGCAGAACGTCGTGACGTTATCGCAGATCCGATCTACAACTCGAAATTGGTAACTCGCCTCATTAACCGTGTCATGTTAGACGGTAAAAAAGGTACAGCTCAAACTATCATTTACAACGCATTTGGCCTCATCGCTGAACGCTCAGGCAAAGAGCCTATGGAAGTGTTCGAAGAAGCAATGAACAACATCATGCCTGTACTTGAAGTTAAGGCACGCCGCGTAGGTGGAGCTAACTACCAGGTTCCTGTTGAAGTTCGTCCAGAGCGCCGTACAACACTTGGTCTTCGTTACCTCGTGAACTACGCTCGTCTCCGCAACGAAAAGACGATGGAGCAACGTATCGCGAACGAAATCATGGATGCAGCCAACAACACTGGTGCATCTGTTAAGAGACGCGAAGACATGCATAAGATGGCAGAGGCAAACAAAGCGTTTGCTCACTATCGTTGGTAATTTAATCGTAAAGTCCACTCCGCCAAGCGTGGCTTAACGGAGTGGCTTTCGGGTATAATCATATCGTGTGCCAACACACGAAAATCAAATATGCGGAAGGAGAATACCCAGTATGGCAAGAGAATTCTCCCTAAAGAATACTCGTAACATCGGGATCATGGCTCACATCGATGCCGGTAAAACGACAACAACTGAACGTATTCTTTATTACACAGGTCGTATCCATAAAATTGGTGAAACGCACGAAGGTGCTTCACAAATGGACTGGATGGAGCAGGAGCAAGAGCGTGGTATCACGATCACTTCGGCTGCGACAACTGCACAGTGGAATGGTCACCGTGTAAACATCATCGATACACCTGGACACGTAGACTTCACAGTAGAAGTTGAACGTTCACTTCGCGTACTTGATGGTGCTGTTGCTGTACTTGACGCTCAGTCAGGTGTAGAACCACAAACAGAAACTGTATGGCGTCAAGCGACGACATATGGTGTACCACGTGTCGTATTCGTCAACAAGATGGATAAAATCGGCGCAGACTTCTTGTACTCTGTGAAGACGCTTCATGAGCGCCTTAATGCGAACGCATACGCGATTCAACTCCCAATCGGAGCAGAGGACAACTTCAAAGGGATCATCGATCTCGTTGAAATGAAGACTTACATGTACAACAACGACCTCGGTACTGACATCGAAGTGATTGATGGCTTCCCAGCTGACATGGCTGACCAAGCTGAAGAACTTCGCGGTCAATTGATCGAAGGTGTTGCTGACTTCAACGAAGAATTGATGATGAAGTACCTTGAAGGTGAAGAAATTTCAATTGAAGAATTGAAAGCTGCGATCCGTCAAGCGACACTTAGCGTTGAATTCTACCCTGTACTCGTTGGTTCTGCCTTCAAGAACAAAGGTGTTCAGCTTATGCTTAACGCCGTTGTTGATTACCTCCCATCACCAGTTGATGTCGAGTCAATCAAAGGGATCAACCTCGATACAGAAGAAGAAATCACACGTGAGCCTTCTGATGAAGCTCCATTCTCAGCACTTGCGTTCAAAGTTATGACTGACCCTTACGTCGGTAAATTGACGTTCTTCCGCGTGTACTCTGGTACAGCTGAAGCAGGATCATACGTGAAGAACTCGACTAAAGGGAAGCGTGAGCGTCTCGGTCGTATCCTTCAAATGCACGCAAACAGCCGTGAAGAGATTCCAATGGTATTCGCTGGTGACATCGCCGCTGCTGTTGGTTTCAAAGACACGACTACTGGTGACACGCTTTGTACTGAGAAAGATAACATCGTTCTCGAGTCAATGACGTTCCCAGAACCAGTTATCTCGGTTGCAATCGAGCCTAAATCGAAAGCAGACCAAGATAAAATGGGTCAAGCTCTTGCGAAACTCGCAGAAGAAGATCCAACATTCCGCACTGAAACAAACCCTGAGACTGGTCAAACGATCATCTCTGGTATGGGTGAGCTTCACCTTGACATCCTCGTTGACCGTATGCGTCGCGAATTCAAAGTAGAAGCTAACGTTGGTGCACCACAAGTTGCTTACCGTGAAACAATCCGTGGCGCTGCGAAGATCGATTCGAAATTCGTTCGTCAGTCTGGTGGACGCGGTCAGTACGGTCACGTTGTCGTAGAATTCGAGCCGAACGAAGAAGGCGCTGGATTCGAGTTCGTGAACAAGATCGTCGGTGGTGTTGTACCACGTGAATACGTCCCAGCTGTTCAAAACGGGATTGAAGAAGCTCTCGAAAACGGTATCCTCGCTGGTTACCCAGTAGTAGACGTTAAAGCTCGTCTCGTATTCGGATCGTACCACGATGTCGACTCGAACGAGATGGCGTTTAAAGTTGCTGCTTCGATGGCGGTTAAACAACTTAAGGACCAAGCGAAAGCTGTTATCCTTGAGCCAATGATGCGTGTTGAAGTTGTTATCCCAGAAGAATACATGGGTGACATCATGGGTGACGTTACGTCACGCCGTGGACGCGTAGAAGGTATGGAAGCTCGCGGTAACGCTCAAGTCGTTAAAGCGATGATTCCACTTTCTGAAATGTTCGGTTACGCAACATCACTTCGTTCACGTACGCAAGGACGTGGAACGTACTCGATGCACTTCGATCATTACGAAGAAGTACCGAAATCAATTGCTGAAGAAATCGTCAAAAAAGCGAACGGCTAATAACGGTTGTATCGCTAGATTGATTGTTGTAAGCTAAGGAGGACGTATGTTAAAAGTAACCTACGTCTTCCTAGTTAAATAAAACTAATCGTTTAATAGAGGAGGAATCTAGAATGGGTAAAGAAAAATTCGACCGTTCTAAGCCGCACGTTAACATTGGTACAATTGGCCACGTTGACCACGGTAAAACAACTTTGACTGCAGCAATCTCTGCTGTACTTTCACGTGCACAAGGTAAAACAGCTACTAAGTTTGACCAAATCGATGGTGCTCCGGAAGAGCGCGAACGCGGTATCACAATCGCAACAGCTCACATTGAGTACGAAACTGAAAAGCGTCACTACGCACACGTTGACTGCCCAGGACACGCTGACTATGTTAAAAACATGATCACTGGTGCTGCTCAAATGGACGGAGCAATCCTTGTTGTATCTGCAACAGATGGCCCAATGCCACAAACACGTGAGCACATCCTTCTTTCACGTCAAGTAGGTGTTCCTTACATCGTAGTCTTCATGAACAAAGTTGACATGGTAGACGATGAAGAGCTCCTCGAACTCGTTGAAATGGAAATCCGTGAACTTCTTTCTGAATATGACTTCCCAGGCGACGACCTCCCTGTAATCAAAGGTTCTGCACTTGGCGCACTTAACGGTGAAGCTCAGTGGGAAGAAAAAGTTATGGAACTCATGAACGCTGTTGATGAGTACATCCCAGAACCAGTTCGTGACACTGATAAAGACTTCATGATGCCTGTTGAGGACGTATTCTCAATCACTGGTCGTGGTACTGTAGCGACTGGTCGTGTTGAGCGTGGTGTTCTCCGCGTCAACGACGAAGTTGAAATCGTTGGTCTTACAGAAGAAACTAAGAAAACTGTATGTACTGGTGTAGAGATGTTCCGTAAGCTTCTCGACTACGCTGAAGCTGGCGACAACATCGGTGCACTTCTCCGTGGTGTATCACGTGAGGACATCGAGCGTGGACAAGTACTTGCTAAGCCAGGTTCAATCACACCACACTCTAAATTCAAAGCATCAATCTATGTTCTTTCTAAAGAAGAGGGTGGCCGTCACACGCCATTCTTCGCGAACTACCGCCCGCAGTTCTACTTCCGTACAACTGACGTAACAGGTATCGTTCACCTTCCAGAAGGTACTGAAATGGTAATGCCAGGAGACAACATCGAGTTGACGGTCGAATTGATTTCTACAATCGCGATCGAAGACGGTACACGTTTCTCTATCCGTGAGGGTGGCCGTACTGTAGGTGCTGGTTCAGTAACAGAAATCATCGAGTAATCGATTGACTCATCTGAACAACTTCAAGCAGTCCGCAATATGCGGGCTGCTTTTTTGTGTTTTCATGATGACATGGTAAGATGAGGCATATGAGAAAGGAGTGACGTCATGCTGAAACAATTGGAGACAATTTGTCGCCTGAATGGGATTGAGTATCGCATCGGTGGCTCACATCTGTTAAAGCACCATGGCATCGTCGAGGTAACGAATGACATCGATGTCTTTGTTGAACCGGATCAGTTTGAAAAGATCGATTGCATACTAAGTCGCGCCGGGGAGAAGAAAGTCTCTGACCCACACGAGACATACGTAACCACCTACTTTGGAGAGTACGTATTCGAGAGAACGGATGTGGACGTCATCTCTAGTTTCCGGATGAAGTGCACAGACGGAATCTATACGCATCCTTTCATTGAACCAGATGGGCAATGGATGCACCTAGAGGAGTGGGTCGTCCTTTACACGGTCATCGGGCGTGAGGATAAACTAGCGTCATTGGTCAGCTATTTCAAGATAAACTCTATTAATGAAGGAATTGTCAAAGACTGTTTGAAACGAGCCCCGCAATCGGTCATAGAAGAGGTAACAGAGCGGTTTGGCGAGTTAATGAAACGCTAGGTAGAGTTGACATAGGAGTTCGTTTAAAAAATAGTTCAATAAAAGAATGAATTTTTACTTGCAAAAGCTCGTAAATCTTGTTACATTAGGGAACGTTGAGCAACTCATCAGACAACCGGCGACTTCAAAAATCTAATCTTGCATTCCATGACCAGATTAGATATAATGATTAAGTGTTTGTGCGAGTGGTGAGAGACTTTACAGCAGAACATGGGTCCAATCGTTGATTTGCAATGATCGGATGCCTCTGCTGACACAAGCACGCTGCGTTGAAGCGGGAGGTTATGACACGCCAGGCAGCATTGCCATGGCCGGTGTGGAAATTTCCGCGGAGAATTGTCTATTTTTAAAGTAGGCGACAAAGGAGGGAAATAAACATGGCAAATGAAAAAATTCGTATTCGTTTAAAAGCATATGACCATCGCGTTCTCGATCAATCAGCTGAGAAAATCGTTGAAACTGCGAAGCGTTCAGGTGCAAAGGTATCGGGTCCAATCCCGCTCCCAACTGAAAAATCGATTTACACGATCCTTCGTGCGGTCCACAAGTACAAAGATGCTCGTGAGCAGTTCGAAATGCGTACACACAAACGCTTGATCGACATCGTAAACCCAACACCGAAAACAGTCGATTCGCTTATGCGTCTCGAGTTACCATCAGGTGTAGACATCGAAATCAAACTTTAATTCTTCATATAGTAGATACTAGCCAGAAGAGACAATTAATTATTAACAGGAGGTGTATCTCATGGCTAAAGGAATCTTAGGAACAAAACTTGGTATGACTCAAATCTTCAACGAAGCAGGCGAAGTTGTACCGGTAACAGTAGTTGCTGTCGAAGGTAACGTCGTTCTTCAACTTAAAACAGTTGATACAGACGGTTACGAAGCAGTTCAACTTGGTTTCGGAGACATCAAAGAATCACGTCAAAACAAACCATCAAAAGGTCACGCTGCGAAAGCAAACGCGACACCTAAGCGCTTCATCAAAGAAGTTCGTACTTCAGTAGAAGGATACGAAATCGGTCAAGAGATTAAGGCAGACATTTTCGCTGCAGGTGAATTAGTAGACGTTACAGGTACATCGAAAGGTAAAGGATTCCAAGGTGCGATCAAGCGTCACGGACAATCACGTGGACCAATGGCTCACGGTTCGCGCTACCACCGTCGTCCTGGTTCGATGGGTCCTGTCGCTCCTAACCGCGTATTCAAAGGGAAACTTCTTCCTGGTCAAATGGGTGGAGAGCGTAAAACAATTCAAAACCTTGAAATCGTTAAAGTTGATGTGGAACGCGGCCTTCTCCTCGTGAAAGGTGCTATTCCAGGCGCTCGTAAATCGAACGTTATCATCAAAACAGCGGTCAAAGGTAACTAATTAACTGCACGGAAAGGAGGAATTACGAATGCCTAAAGTAGCTTTGCTTAACCAAACAGGTTCACAAGTTGGCGAAATCGAATTGGCAGAAGCCATCTTCGGAATCGAGCCAAACGAATCAGTACTTTACGACGCAATCGTCATGCAACAAGCATCACGCCGTCAAGGTACTCACGATACGAAAGGTCGCTCGGAAGTACGCGGTGGCGGCCGTAAACCATGGAAACAAAAGGGAACTGGTCGTGCGCGCCAAGGTTCTATCCGCTCACCACAATGGGTTGGTGGTGGTACAGTCTTCGGTCCAACACCACGTTCATACTCTTACAAACTTCCTAAGAAAGTTCGTCGTTTAGCACTTCTCTCGGCACTTTCGTCGAAAGTACAAAACAACGAATTCATCGTCCTCGAAGGCCTTGCTTTCGATGCACCAAAAACAAAAGATATGGCTGCTGTACTCAACAGCTTATCAGTAGAACGTAAGGCTCTTGTAGTCACAGCGGACTACAATGAGACTATCGCTCTCGCAGCTCGTAACATCCCAGGAGTGACTGTGATCGACGCAGCAGGCGTAAACGTTCTTGACCTCGTTGCTAACGACAAAGTCATCTTCACTAAAGATGCGGTTGCGAAGGTAGAGGAGGTGCTTGCATAATGGCACAAGCATACGATATCATCAAACGTCCGATCATTACTGAACGTTCAGTTAGCCTCATGGAAGCTAACAAATACGTTTTCGAAATCGACGTAAAAGCGACTAAATCGCAAGTAAAACACGCTATCGAAACAATCTTCAACGTGAAAGTTGCTTCGGTAAACACAATGAACTACAAACCGAAAGCGAAACGTGTCGGTCGTCACGCTGGTTACACAGCTCGCCGTAAAAAAGCGATTGTAACTCTTGCTGAAGGCAACACAATCGACTTCCTCGGTTAATTAACTACCTTAGAAGAAAAGGAGGGAATCCTCGATGGCAATCAAAAAGTTTAAGCCGACCACTAACGGTCGTCGTAACATGACATCTCTTGATTTTGCAGAGATTACAACGAATCGCCCTGAAAAATCGTTAACTGAAAAGCTTTCGAAAAAAGGCGGACGTAACAACCAAGGTCGCTTGACTGTTCGTCACCAAGGTGGCGGTCACAAGCGTAAATACCGTATCATCGATTTCAAACGTAACAAAGATGGCGTTGCAGGACGTGTGTCAACGATCGAATACGATCCAAACCGTTCAGCTAACATCGCACTCATCAACTATGTAGATGGTGAGAAACGTTACATCCTCGCTCCTAAGGGCATCAAAGTGGGCATGGAAATCATGTCTGGTCCTGAAGCGGATATCAAAGTGGGGAACGCTCTTCCACTCGTAAACATCCCTGTCGGTACAACAATCCACAACATCGAGCTTAAGCCTGGTAAAGGCGGTCAGCTAGTTCGTGCGGCTGGTGCATCGGCACAAATCCAAGGACGTGACGGCAAGTACGTCATCGTTCGTCTTCAATCAGGTGAATCACGTTTGTTCCTCGGCACTTGCCGCGCGACAATCGGTTCAGTTGGTAACGAAGAACACGAACTCGTAAACATCGGTAAAGCAGGACGTTCACGTTGGTTAGGCAAACGCCCAACAGTACGTGGTTCTGTAATGAACCCGGTTGATCACCCACACGGTGGTGGTGAAGGTCGTGCGCCAATCGGTCGTACGGGCCCACTTACTCCTTGGGGTAAACCAGCTCTTGGTCTTAAAACTCGTAAGAAAAACAAATCGAGCGACATGTACATCCTTCGTCGCCGTAAGAAATAATTACTACATGATTCTCGGGCGGTTCGAAAGGGCCGTTCCCGAATCATTCCAAAGGGAGGTTCTAACATGGGTCGCAGCTTGAAAAAAGGTCCATTCGCAGATCACCACTTGCTCGCTAAAGTTGATAAAATCAACGAATCTGGTGAGAAGCAAGTCATCAAAACTTGGTCACGTCGCTCGACGATCTTCCCAGAATTCATGGGTCACACGTTCGGTGTACACGATGGTCGTAAACACGTACCAGTATTCGTGACAGAAGACATGGTTGGTCACAAACTTGGTGAATTCGCTCCAACACGCACGTACAAAGGTCACGGATCAGACAAGAAAACGAAACGGTAATTTGAGGGGAGGTCAAATCCATGCAAGCTAAAGCATCAGCTAATATGGTCCGTCTTGCTCCTCGCAAAGCACGTCTCGTTGTAGACTTAATTCGCGGGAAACAAGTCGGCGAAGCGCTCTCTGTCCTTGCTCACACAAACAAGGCAGCATCGCCAGTCGTTGAGAAAGTATTAAAATCAGCGATTGCTAACGCAGAGCACAACTACGATATGAACATTGAGAACCTTGTTGTAACAGAAGCTTTTGTCAACGAAGGTCCAACACTCAAACGCTTCCGCCCACGTGCGATGGGTCGCGCAAGCCGCATTAACAAACGCACAAGCCACATCCACATCGTGGTAACTGAGAAATAAGGAGGGATATGTAGTGGGTCAAAAGGTAAATCCGCACGGTCTTCGCGTTGGTGTTATCAAAGACTGGGATTCGCGTTGGTACGCTGAGAAAGACTACGCTGATCTCCTTCATGAAGACTTCGTTATTCGTGAATACATCGAAAACAAAATGAAGGATGCTAGTGTTTCTAAAGTTGAAATCGAACGCGCTGCAAACCGCGTGAACATTTCGCTTCACACTGCGAAGCCAGGTATGGTAATCGGTAAAGGTGGTTCTGAAATTGAATCACTCCGTAAACACATCACAAAACTCGCTGACGGAAAACGCGTTCACATCAACGTTGTTGAAGTGAAAAATGCTGACGCTGTAGCGAAGCTTGTAGCAGAAAACATTGCTCGTCAATTGGAAGGTCGTGTATCATTCCGTCGTGCAATGAAACAATCAATTCAACGTTCGATGCGCACAGGCATCAAAGGGATCAAAACAGAAGTTTCTGGTCGTCTTGGTGGCGCTGATATCGCTCGTTCAGAGAAATACTCGGAAGGAACAGTTCCACTTCACACACTCCGTGCCGACATCGACTACGGAACAGCTGAAGCTGACACAACTTACGGTAAAATCGGCGTAAAAGTTTGGTTATACCACGGTGAAGTTCTTCCAACAAAAAACAACACAGCGAAAAACGCTGAATAATAAACACTCTTTCAGGAAGGAGGCAACACACTATGTTGTTACCTAAACGCGTGAAATATCGTCGTGTACACCGTGGTAAAATGCGCGGGAACGCTAAACGCGGCACAACTGTACACTTCGGTGAGTTCGGTCTCCAAGCTCTCGAAGCGAGCTGGATTACAAACCGTCAAATCGAATCAGCACGTATTGCAATGACACGTTATATGAAACGTGGTGGTAAAGTGTGGATCAAGATCTTCCCACACAAACCTTACACTAAAAAGCCTCTCGAAGTCCGAATGGGTTCGGGTAAAGGTGCTCCAGAAGGCTGGGTAGCTGTAGTTAAGCCTGGCAAAGTAATGTTCGAAATCGCAGGTGTATCTGAGGAAGTGGCACGTGAGGCACTTCGTCTTGCATCGCACAAACTTCCAGTGAAATGTAAGTTCGTGAAACGTGAAGAAAATGGTGGTGATACGAATGAAAGCAACTGATCTCCGTCAATCAACAACTGAAGAGCTCAACGGTAAAGTGGGCGAGTGGAAAGAAGAACTCTTTAACCTGCGCTTCCAACTTGCTACAGGTCAGCTTGAGAATCCTGCTCGTATCCGTGAAGTACGCAAGTCGATTGCGCGTGCTAAAACGATTCTTCGTGAACGCGAACTCGGCATCAACAACGCCTAATTACATCGGATTCTTGAGAGGAGGTAACACTCATGGAACGCAACAACCGTAAAGTGTTCACTGGTCGCGTCGTGTCTGACAAAATGGACAAAACGATCGTCGTCGCAGTAGAAACAAAGGTTCGTCATAAACTTTATGGCAAACGTGTAAACTACACGAAAAAATATAAAGCACACGATGAGAACAACGTCGCTAAAGTGGGCGATATCGTTCGCATCGCGGAAACACGTCCTCTTTCTAAAGACAAACGTTTCCGTCTTGTAACAGTAGTAGAAGAATCAGTAATCATCTAATAACAGTTCGGATTTATTAAACATCCGGAGGGAGGTACACTCGCATGATTCAACAAGAATCTCGCTTGAAAGTAGCAGACAACTCTGGCGCGCGTGAACTGTTGACAATTAAGGTTCTCGGTGGTTCTGGTCGTAAGACTGCAAACATCGGTGACGTTATCGTCGCAACGGTAAAACAAGCAACACCAGGTGGCGTTGTTAAAAAAGGTGACGTTGTCAGAGCAGTTGTCGTTCGTACAAAACGCGGCGCTCGTCGTAAAGATGGTTCGTACATCCGTTTCGATGAGAACGCAGCAGTCATTATCAAAGATGACAAGAGCCCACGCGGCACACGGATCTTCGGGCCAGTTGCACGTGAACTTCGTGAAAAAGAATTCATGAAGATCGTTTCGTTGGCACCGGAAGTACTTTAATTTCCAATTTCAATCCTATAAGGAGGTGCGCAAACGATGCATGTTAAAAAAGGCGATACAGTCCAGGTAATGTCTGGTAAAGATAAAGGCAAGCAAGGGGTTATCCTCAAAGCTATGCCAAGCAAGAACCGCGTATTGGTTGAAGGTGTAAACGTGATGAAAAAACACGCGAAACCATCACAAGCGAATCCACAAGGCGGGATCCTTGAGATCGAAGCACCAATTCACGTCTCGAACGTAATGCCACTCGACCCTAAAACTGGCAAACCAACTCGTGTTGGTTTCAAAGTAGTCGATGGTAAAAAAGTTCGTGTCGCGAAATCGGGCGAAGTACTCGATAAATAAGAAGAACGTGACGAAAGGAGGTCCATTCGACTATGAACCGTTTGCAAGAGAAGTATAAAAGCGACATCGTGAAAGCGATGATGGATAAATTCAACTATGACTCAGTCATGCAAGTACCGAAAATCGAAAAGATCGTCATCAACATGGGTGTAGGTGATGCTGTTTCGAACTCGAAAGCACTTGACATGGCAGTGGAAGAATTATCAATTCTTTCTGGTCAAAAACCACTCGTAACGAAAGCGAAGAAATCAATCGCTGGTTTCAAGCTTCGTGAAGGTATGCCAATCGGTGCGAAGGTTACACTTCGTGGCGAGCGTATGTACGATTTCCTCGACAAATTGGTAACTGTTTCACTTCCACGTGTACGTGACTTCCGCGGTGTATCGAAGAAAGCATTCGACGGACGCGGTAACTACACGCTTGGCGTGAAAGAGCAACTTATTTTCCCTGAGATCGATTACGATAAAGTATCTAAAGTACGCGGTATGGACATCGTTGTTGTTACAACAGCAAACACAGACGAAGAAGCACGTGAATTACTCACACTTCTCGGTATGCCATTCCAAAAATAATCTAAAGGGAGGTCGACAACATGGCTAAAAAGTCAATGGTGAATCGCGAACTTAAACGCGAGAAACTCGTTGCCCAGTACGCTGAAAAGCGTGCGAAGTTGAAAGCTGAAGGCGATTATATCGGACTCAGCAAATTGCCACGTAACTCGTCACCTGTACGCTTGCACAACCGTTGCAGCATCACAGGTCGTCCGCATGGTTACATGGGTAAATTCGGGATCAGCCGTATCAAGTTCCGTGATCTTGCATACAAAGGTCAAATCCCTGGTGTTAAAAAAGCAAGCTGGTAATCCACTAACAGTGTGAAAGGAGGTACATCGCATGGTAATGACAGACCCTATTGCAGATATGCTTACACGTATCCGTAACGCTAACATGGTTCGCCATGAAAAAATGGAGCTCCCAGCTTCGAACATTAAACGTGAGATCGCTGAAATCCTTAAGCGTGAAGGTTTCATTCGCGATGTTGAATATATCGAGGACGCTAAACAAGGTACACTTCGTCTTTTCCTTAAATATGGAGCAAGCAACGAACGTGTAATCACTGGTCTCAAACGTATTTCGAAACCAGGTCTTCGTGTATACGCAAAAGCTGATGAAGTACCAAAAGTACTCGGAGGACTCGGAATCGCAGTTCTTTCGACATCTAAAGGTCTTATGACTGATAAAGAAGCTCGCCAACAACAAGTCGGCGGCGAAGTGCTCGCCTACATCTGGTAAGTCACTTTTCTAACAAGAACGGAGGTGTAATCAATGTCACGTATTGGTAAAAAACCAGTTACGATTC
Organism: Exiguobacterium sp. s101; assembly: GCF_018617835.1. Lineage (NCBI taxonomy): Bacteria > Bacillati > Bacillota > Bacilli > Caryophanales > Exiguobacterium > Exiguobacterium sp. s101. The sequence goes on from NZ_JACSKX010000016.1 coordinate 39,486, forward strand.
CTGCTGGCGTTACTGTAACAGTTGCTAATGACAACACGGTCACAGTAAAAGGTGCTAAAGGTGAACTTTCGCTTTCAGCTAACCCGGCATTGGAAATCAAAATTGAAGAGAACGAATTGACGGTTGTTCGTCCAGACGAATCGAAAGAAAGCCGTACAATTCACGGTACGACACGTGCCCTTATTGCCAACATGGTACAAGGTGTGTCGAACGGATTCCAAAAAACACTTGAGATCTCGGGGGTTGGTTACCGTGCTACGAAGCAAGGTAACAAACTCGTCCTCAACCTCGGTTACTCGCACCCAATCGAGTACGTTGCTGAGGAAGGTATCGAAATCGAAGTTCCTTCAAACACGCAAATCATCGTAAAAGGGATTAACAAAGAGCGCGTCGGTCACGTTGCTGCTCAAATCCGCTCGTACCGTGCTCCAGAACCTTACAAAGGTAAAGGTGTTCGTTACTCTGATGAACGTATTCGCCGTAAAGAAGGTAAGACTGGTAAGTAATTCGTCACGAAATGAACGGAAAGGAGTGGCATAAATGATCACAAAAGCAGATAAAAATGCAGTTCGTAAAAAGCGTCATGCTCGCGTACGTCGTACGATCACGGGGACGGCAGCTCGTCCACGTTTGAACGTATTCCGTTCGAGCAAACACATTTACGTTCAACTTATCGATGACGCGGCACAAACAACGCTTGTGTCTGCATCTTCGAAAGATAAAGCTCTCGATCTTACAAATGGCGGTAACGTTGAAGCAGCGAAAGCTGTTGGTAAACTTGCTGCAGAACGTGCACTCGAGAAAGGTATCGACACAGTTGTGTTCGACCGTGGTGGATACCTCTATCATGGCCGCGTCAAAGCTGTTGCAGAAGCAGCTCGTGAAGCAGGTCTTAAATTCTAATAAAAAGGAGGGGACACTCGATGCGCCAGTTAGACGTTAACATGGAACAACTTGAAGAACGCGTTGTTACCGTAAACCGCGTCGCGAAAGTCGTAAAAGGTGGCCGCCGCTTCCGTTTTGCTGCTCTCGTAGTCGTAGGTGACAAAAATGGTCACGTCGGTTTCGGTACAGGTAAGGCACAAGAGGTGCCAGAAGCGATTCGCAAGGCTATTGAAGCCGCTAAGAAAAACATGGTACAAGTACCTATGGTTGGTACAACAATTCCACACGAAATCACAGGAGTATTCGGAGCAGGTCGTGTATTCATGAAACCAGCTTCTGAAGGTACTGGGGTTATCGCTGGTGGTCCAGTTCGTGCGGTGCTCGAACTTGCAGGTGTAGGTGACATCCTTTCGAAATCGTTAGGTTCAAACACACCGATCAACATCGTCCGTGCGACGGTTCAAGGCTTGACAGAGCTCAAAAAAGCAGAGGAAGTTGCTAAACTACGTGGTAAAAGCGTAGAAGAACTTCTTAACTAAGGGAGGGAACTAGACATGGCGAAACTCGCAATCACCCTCACACGCAGCACTATTGGTCGTCCGGAAGGTCAGCGTGTTACTGTACGTACACTCGGTCTTCGTAAAATGCATCAAACGGTCGTTGTCCCTGACAACGTCGCGATGCGCGGTATGATCAACAAAGTGTCGCACCTTGTGACTGTAAAAGAAATCAACGAATAATAAAGATTTTAATAAATAAGGAGGTGCCACTATGAAACTCCATGAATTGAAGCCAACTCCAGGTTCACGTCACGAACGTAACCGTGTCGGTCGCGGAATGGCGACTGGTAACGGTAAAACTTCTGGTCGTGGACACAAAGGTCAAAAAGCTCGTTCGGGCGGTGGCGTTCGTCCAGGATTTGAAGGTGGACAAAATCCACTTTACCGTCGTCTTCCAAAACGCGGTTTCAACAACCCAACTCGTAAAGAGTATGCGGTTGTTTCCCTAGACACGCTTAACCGTTTCGAAGCAGGTACTGAAGTTACTCCAGAACTCTTAATTGAGACTGGTGTTGTCAGCTCTGCTAAAGACGGAATCAAAGTTCTTGCCAACGGCAAGCTTGAAACTAAATTGACTGTAAAAGCCAACAAGTTCTCGGGTGCAGCGAAAGAAGCGATCGAAGCAGCTGGCGGTACAGTTGAGGTGATCTGATGTTTCAGACGATCTCCAATATGTGGCGCGTGAAAGATATTCGACAGCGTATTCTCTTCACACTCGCAATCATCATCATTTTCCGCATCGGGGCTCATATCCCGGTGCCGATGGTGAATACGGATGTGTTGCGTTTTGACTCAGGAGGTCTTCTTGACTTCTTGAACTTGTTTGGAGGAAATGCTTTACAGAACTTCTCCTTGTTCGCAATGGGGATCATGCCGTACATCACGGCATCGATCGTTGTGCAACTTTTACAAATGGACGTCGTTCCAAAGTTTGCCGAATGGGCCAAACAAGGAGAGGCGGGCCGTAAAAAGTTAGCGACGGTCACGCGCTATGGGACGATCATCTTAGGCTTTGTTCAAGCGACATCATTGTCGTTTGGATTTAACCGCCTGTACCCAGGTCTCGTCAATGAGACATGGGGAACGGCAACTTACTTTGTGATCGCGATTGTACTCACTGCGGGTACAGCGTTCTTGATGTTCCTTGGTGAAATGACAACGGAGAAAGGTGTTGGGAATGGTATTTCCATCATCATCTTCGCGGGTATCGTCGCCGGGTTCCCAAGAATCTTTACGCAGGTTTATGAAACAAAACTCCAAAACGCTGGAGATGCATTGTTCATTAATATCGTTTACTTGGTTATATTGGCCCTTGTGATTTTGGCCGTGACGGTTGGGATCATTTATGTTCAACAAGCGGCACGCAAAATCCCAATCCAATATGCAAAACGCACGGCAAACCGTACCCCAGTGGGCGGACAGTCGACGCACTTGCCAATCAAGCTAAACGCAGCAGGTGTTATCCCGGTAATCTTCGCGATTTCCTTCATGGTAACACCGCCAACTGTTGCAAGCTTCATTGCTTCTCCAGAGACAACGCAAAAATTACAAACGTACTTTGACACGACGGCGCCAATCGGAATGTCGATTTATGTTGCGTTAATCATTGCGTTCTCTTACTTCTATACATTTGTTCAGGTGAATCCAGAGCAGATGGCAGAAAACTTGCAGAAGCAAGGTGGTTATATTCCTGGGATTCGTCCTGGGGCGCAAACAGAACAGTACATCACGAAGTTGCTGTATCGATTGACTTTCTTCGGAGCGATTTTCTTATCGTTCGTGGCGATCATGCCGACAATCTTCATTAAGCTTGCCGGTCTTCCAACTTCCGTTCAAATCGGAGGAACGAGCTTATTGATCGTCATCGGGGTAGCCCTCGAAACGATGAAACAAATCGAGAGTCAACTTGTAAAACGACACTATAAAGGCTTTATCCGTTAAAGCGGAAGGAAGGGTCAACCCTTCCTTCCTGTCGTGTTTACGAGATCTTCGTGAAAATCAAAACTGGAGGCTAACCGAGATGAATCTAGTACTCATGGGCTTACCGGGTGCTGGGAAAGGGACTCAAGCTGCTAAAATTGTAGAAGAGTACCAAATCCCTCACATTTCGACAGGCGACATGTTTCGTGCGGCAATCAAAGGCGGAACGCCACTCGGTAAAGAAGCTAAGTCATTCATGGATAAAGGTGAACTCGTACCGGATGAGGTAACAATCGGAATCGTACGGGAACGTCTTAGTCAAGATGACACAGAAAAAGGTTTCTTACTCGATGGATTCCCGCGTACTGTTGCTCAAGCAGAGGCACTCGAAAGTTTGCTTAAAGATTTGGGGAAACAGATTGACCACGTCGTCAACATCGATGTGGATGCGGAAATTCTCGTTCCACGCTTGACAGGTCGTTGGATCTGCCCAACGTGTGGCGCGACATATCATGTGATCTTCAACCCACCAAAAGTGGAAGGCATCTGTGATGTGGATGGGTCGGCTCTTATGCAACGTGAAGACGATAAAGAGGAAACGGTTCGCCGTCGCCTTGACGTCAACATCGAGCAATCGAAACCACTCATTGACTTTTACGCTGAAAAAGGGTATCTTCGTACATTGGATGGAGATCGTCCAATCGATGTCGTGTATGCCGATGTCAAAGCATTACTTGGTGATACTGAATGATCATCACGAAGACGCCTCGTGAAATTGCGATTATGCGTGAGGCTGGGCAAATTGTTGCTCGAACGCACCAGGTGCTCAAACAGCACATTAAACCAGGAATCACGACGCTTGAGCTCGACCGGATTGCGGAAGATTACATTCGCAGCCAAGGTGCGACACCATCGTTCAAAGGCTACAACGGTTTTACCGGTAGTGTTTGTGCTTCGGTGAACGAAGAGCTTGTTCATGGCATTCCAGGAAAACGGGTATTGAAAGATGGAGATATCATCTCAATCGATATCGGTGCCTACTACAATGGATATCATGGAGATTCCGCTTGGACTTATCCAGTGGGAACAATCTCAGAAGAGACACAGCGGCTACTTGACGTAACCGAAGAAAGTCTGTATAAAGGATTGGAGCACGCCAAGGCTGGAGGGCGATTGACAGATATTTCGCATGCGATTCAAGCATATGTTGAATCAAATGATTTCTCTGTCGTCCGCGAATACGTCGGTCATGGTGTTGGACAAGATTTGCATGAAGAGCCGCAAATTCCACACTATGGTCCACCGGGGAAAGGGCCGCGCCTGAAGACTGGGATGACGTTAGCCATTGAACCAATGGTGAACGCTGGTCAACGCTATGTTCGAACACTGACTGATAACTGGACAGTTGTCACAGTGGACGGTAGCATGTGCGCCCACTTTGAGCACACCATCGCCATCACAGACGATGGATACGAGATTTTAACGACACTCGATTCCGGTGAATGAGGCTCTATTGTTCCATACTGATCCGTCAAGGATCCTTCTCTCACAGTAGATGGCAATAGATCGTCTGTGCTCCTAAAGATTTTCATATAGAAAGGGGAATAAATGATGGCGAAACAAGATGTCATTGAAGTGGAAGGCACTGTTGTCGAACCACTTCCGAACGCAATGTTTAAAGTGGAGTTAGAAAACGGCCACACGGTGCTCGCGCACGTCTCAGGGAAAATTCGGATGCACTACATTCGGATCCTTCCAGGTGACCGCGTAACTGTTGAGTTGTCTCCATACGACTTGACTCGCGGGCGGATTACGTACCGTTATAAGTAACTCCGATTTTTCCAGGAGGAGGGTATACTCATGAAAGTAAGACCGTCGGTAAAACCGATTTGCGAAAAATGTAAAGTCATTCGTCGTAAGGGTAAAGTAATGGTAATTTGCGAAAACCCGAAACACAAACAAAAACAAGGTTAATTTCAGAGGAGGTGCACACATGGCACGTATTGCTGGTGTAGATATTCCACGCGAAAAACGTATCGTTATTTCGCTCACATACATCTATGGTATTGGTAAAACAAAAGCACAAGAAATTTTGAAGGCAGCTAACGTTTCTGAAGAGACACGCACACGCGACCTTACTGAAGATGAACTCAACCGTATCCGTGAAGCAATTGACGGAATCAAAGTTGAAGGTGACCTTCGTCGTGAAGTTTCACTTAACATCAAACGTTTGATCGAGATCGGCGCATACCGCGGTATCCGTCATCGCCGTAGTCTCCCTGTTCGCGGTCAAAACACGAAGAACAACTCGCGTACTCGTAAAGGCCCACGCCGTACAGTAGCGAACAAGAAGAAGTAAAGGAGGGAATTGAACAATGGCGAAACGTAAGCAAAACGTACGTTCTAAACGTAAAGTTAAAAAACATGTTGAAGTCGGTGTGGTACACATCCGTTCTACATTCAACAACACAATCATCACAATCACTGACACGCAAGGTAACGCGATCTCATGGGCTACTTCTGGTAACCTTGGATTTAAAGGATCACGTAAATCGACTCCATTCGCAGCACAATTGGCTGCTGAAACTGCAGCGAAAGTTGCAATGGACAACGGTATGCGTACAGTAGAAGTTAACGTTAAAGGTCCTGGTGCTGGACGTGAAGCGGCTATCCGTGCACTCCAAGCTACTGGTCTTGAAGTTACTGCAATCCGTGACGTAACTCCAGTTCCGCACAACGGTTGCCGCCCTCCGAAACGTCGCCGCGTATAATCGCTTGAACGTGTGAAGGGTTTACCTAGCACGACAGCATATACTTTAGCAGTTCAAACTGCACGGCAGGATATACTCAAGGAGGGGTTCAGATGATCGAGATTGAAAAACCAAAGATCGAAACGGTCGAAATCAGCGAGGACGCTACGTTTGGTAAATTCGTAGTAGAACCGCTTGAACGTGGATATGGCACTACTCTCGGTAACTCACTACGTCGAATTCTATTGTCATCGCTCCCAGGTGCAGCGGTAACAGCGGTTCAAATCGATGGCGTGCTTCACGAGTTCTCTACGATTGACGGTGTCGTCGAAGACGTCACTCAAATCGTACTAAACCTCAAGAAGTTAGCACTAAAAGTGTACTCGGAAGAAGAGAAAACGCTTGAGATTAACGTTTCAAGTGCCGGTGCTGTCACTGCGGCAGACATTACCCATGATAGCGACGTTGAAATCTTGAATCCTGAGCTCTACATCGCGACTCTCGCTGACAATGCGACGCTTCGCATGCGTTTGACTGCTCGCCGTGGTCGTGGTTACGTCCAGGCAGAAGATAACAAACGTGATGATATGCCGATTGGTGTCATTCCAATCGATTCGATCTATACACCGATTCAACGCGTGAACTACGAAGTAGACAAAACACGTGTCGGTCAAGACGCTAGCTTCGATAAGCTTTTATTAGACGTGTGGACAGATGGTTCAATTCGTCCGGAAGAAGCTGTATCATTAGGGGCTAAAATTTTGACGGAACACTTGAACATCTTCGTTGGTTTGACAGATGAAGCTCTCAATGCAGAAATTATGGTCGAGAAAGAAGAAGACCAAAAAGAAAAAGTACTCGAAATGACGATTGAAGAACTCGATCTCTCAGTTCGTTCGTACAACTGCTTGAAGCGCGCTGGCATCAACACTGTTCAAGAACTCGCAAACAAATCAGAGGAAGAGATGATGAAAGTTCGTAACCTCGGACGTAAATCACTCGAAGAAGTTCAACACAAGTTGGACGAACTCGGTTTGGGCTTGCGTAAAGAAGACTAAGTTCAACCGAAGGAGGGAAATGTAATGGCTTATTCGAAACTTGGCCGTACAAGCTCGCAACGCAAGGCGCTTTTGCGTGATCTTGCAACTGACCTAATCATCAACGAGCGCATTCAAACAACTGAACAAAAAGCGAAAGAACTTCGCCCAGTCGTTGAAAAATTGATTACTCTTGGGAAACGTGGCGATCTTCATGCCCGTCGTCAAGTAGCTTCATTCGTTCGTAAAGAGAACGCTGGAGAAAAAGACGCTATCCAAAAATTGTTCGAAGACGTGGCACCACGCTACGCTGAACGTCAAGGTGGATACACGCGCATCATGAAAGTCGGCCCACGCCGCGGTGATGGTGCAGAAGTTGTAATCATCGAACTCGTCTAATTCATTAGGCAGTCGACAGGGCATGCGGTGACGTAGTGCCCTGTTTCCACATAAGAAAGGAGTCGACCTATGGAAGCACAAATTATGGTACGGGATGTCGTATTTCATTACCCTGGACAATCTGAGCCGGCACTTAACGGCCTATCGCTCGATGTGTACAAAGGGGAATGGCTTGCGATTGTCGGCCATAATGGTTCTGGCAAGTCGACACTAACGAAATTGTGGAACGGACTTCTCATTCCTGAACAGGGGGAAGTCCACGTCGAGACACTCGATCCGTCGAACGCCGCAGACGTGTGGGACGTTCGGACGCGGATTGGGGTCGTCTTTCAAAATCCCGACAATCAATTTGTTGGGGCGACCGTGCGCGATGATGTGGCATTTTCTCTCGAAAACATGGGACTTCCACGTCAAGAAATGGTTCGTCGAATTGATGACAGTCTAGCGCGCGTTGGATTATCGGAACTAGCGGACCGTGAACCGCATCAGTTATCCGGTGGACAAAAGCAGCGCGTTGCGATAGCTGCGGCTCTCGCAATGCGCCCGCGTGTCCTCGTGCTCGATGAAGCGACCTCGATGCTCGACCCAATCGGGCGACAAGAGGTATTACAAACGGTACGACAGCTCGTCTCGGAAGGGATGACGGTTGTCGCTATTACACACGAGCTCGACGAAGTGTTGTTTGCCGACCGTATCATTGCATTATCGAAAGGTAAGATTGCGATGACCGGTACACCTGAAGACGTGTTTCAACATCCAGATGCGCTTCGTGACATCCAATTAGATGTCCCGTTTATCGTTCGGATGCAACTCGAACTGAAGGAGCGTGGCATTCCACTCGATCGTTTGATGCTACAACATTCGGAGTTGGTGAACCATCTATGCCGATACGCATTGAAGAAGTAACATATCAATATCAAATCAATACTCCGTTTGAACGAACCGCGCTGCGCGATGTGAATGTAACCATTCCGTCGGGAGCGCTTGTTGCGTTTCTTGGGCATACAGGCTCAGGGAAATCGACGCTTGTTCAACATATGAACGGATTATTACGACCGACAGACGGGCGTGTGGTAGTCGATGACATCACCGTCACACCGATTCGTTCGCGTCGTGATAAAAAGCAAAATCTCTTGCCGCTTCGGCGTCGCGTTGGGCTCGTCTTTCAATATCCCGAACATCAATTGTTTGAAGAGACGGTCGAACGCGACGTCATGTTCGGTCCGCGCAATTTTGGCGCGACAGATGCCGAAGCGAAAGAACGTGCCCATGAAGCCCTTCGCCTCGTTGGTTTGGATGAATCACTTTGGGAACGTTCCCCATTTGATCTCTCGGGCGGACAAATGCGCCGTGTTGCGATTGCAGGGGTCTTGGCGAGTCGTCCTGACGTCCTTATCGTCGATGAACCGACAGCAGGTCTCGATCCGATTGGAAGACGGGATATGCTTGCCTTATTCAAACGGTTACGAGAAGAATTGAATCTGACACTTATTCTCGTTTCGCACGATATGGATGATGTGCTCGCCTATGCGGAACGCGTCGTGGTGATGGAGCGCGGCGAGGTGGCGTTTGACGGAGATCCGTTTGACCTGTTCCAAGACGAGACGCTCGTGCGACGTCTCCAGCTCGACATCCCGCACGTTTTACGATTCGCCCGCGATATGGCACCGGCTTTTGGAGAAACTGTAATTCCACTCGTACGCACTGAGAGCGAACTGGCGGATTGGGTCGCGGAACGGTTGAAAGGGGGAGCGACATGATTATCGGTCAATATATACCGGGACATTCGTGGCTCCACTCACTCGATGCACGTGCGAAGACGCTCTTCATTTTAGGGTTCATCCCGGTCGTCTTTTTAGCAGATAATTTATGGACGAACTTGTTTCTGCTGTCTTTCACGTTGTTTGTGGTCAAACTATCGCAGTTATCGTGGCGCTACTTATGGAACGGGCTACGCATGATTTTATTTTTAATCGTCTTCACATTGGTCTTGCAGTTGTTATTCAATCGTGACGGCACCCTCCTCTTCGAATTCGGACCGGTTGCAATTTATTCGGAAGGGGTTCGCATGGGCCTGATCGTCTCGCTCCGATTCTTCTATCTCGTCATGTTGACGACGCTCGTGACATTGACGACGACACCGATGGAATTAACCGACTCGATTGAAGCAGGTCTCCGGCCATTCGAACGGATTCGTGTGCCTGCCCATGAGATTGCATTAATGCTCTCCATCTCGCTCCGTTTCCTACCGACTCTTGCGGACGAGACGGACCGCATTATGAAAGCGCAACAAGCACGGGGCGTCGATTTGACGAGCGGTCCATGGAAGTCTCGATTGAAAGGAGTTATTCCGTTACTAATCCCATTATTCATCTCAGCGTTTAAGCGTGCTGAGGACCTCGCTACAGCTATGGAAGCGCGTGGCTACCGTGGGGGTGAAGGACGGACGAGATTGCGCGAGATGGAGTGGCATACGCGTGACACGATGGTGTTGTTTATCTTTGTCTTACTGACACTCATATTGTTTGGATTGAGAGGGATTGGATGAGACGAATTAAATTGACAGTTGCCTATGACGGGACCAACTATGCGGGATATCAAGTACAACCGAACGGCAATACGGTTCAGGCTGAGATTGAGACGGTGTTAGCACGCATGCATCGTCAACCGGTAAAAATCGTCGCTTCAGGTCGTACAGATGCCGGCGTCCATGCCTTAGGACAAGTGATTCACTTTGATACGTCGCTACAGATGCCTGCGGAACGATTCGTCAAAGCGCTAAACGCGATGTTGCCGGATGATATCCATGTCAAACAGGCTGAAGAGGCTGATGCTATGTTCCATGCTCGCTACGGGGCCAAGCGAAAAGAATATCGCTACTATATTCGTAAGACCGAGGACCCGTTTCGACGACACTATGCTGCGACCGTTACTTACACGCTAAACCTAGAGTCGATGCGTCAAGCAATGAAGCTGTTAGTAGGAACACATGACTTCACTTCGTTCTCAGTGACGAAGGCGGAAGTCGAGGATCGTGTTCGTACTATCTATGAAACGGAAGTGTTAGAAGTAGATGATGAGATCATATTTCGTTTCGTGGGTTCTGGCTTTTTGTACAATCAAGTGCGAATTATGGTAGGGACAGTCATCGAGATAGGGCGAGGCAAGTATGAGCCTGCCGACATCGCACAAATGTTGGAGGCGAGAGACCGCCGTATGGCGGGAATAACCGCGCCCCCGCATGGTTTATATTTGTGGAATGTGAATTATGAAAAAGTAGATTGACATTCCTTCTATAAAATCGTATTATATTCATTGGCATTTCATTTTCAAATTTAGAGATGAACCACAATCTTAGCCCCGTAAACTAGGATTATGATAAAGCATCAAAAAATTAAGTGAACAGACATTTCTAGGAGGTATTCCACATGCGCACAACATTCATGGCTAAAGCATCTGAAGTAGAACGCAAATGGCTCCTTATCGACGCAGAAGGCAAAACACTTGGTCGTTTGACTAGTGAAGTAGCTTCACTTCTTCGCGGTAAGCACAAGCCGACTTTCACACCACACGTTGATTGCGGAGACCACGTCATCATCATCAACGCTGAGAAAATCAAATTGACTGGTAACAAGTTGAATGACAAGATCTACTACCGTCATTCAGGTCATCCAGGCGGCTTGAAATCACAAACTGCAAAAGAGCTTCTCGCAAAACGTCCAGAGCGTATGCTTGAACTCGCGATCAAAGGGATGCTTCCAAAAGGATCACTCGGTCGTCAACAATTCAACAAACTCCACGTTTACGCTGGAACTGAACACAAGCATGAAGCACAAAAACCAGAAGTTTACGAACTTCGCGGTTAATCGAGACACAGGGAGGAACTAAACGATGGCAGATGTACGTTACTACGGAACAGGCCGCCGCAAACACTCGGTGGCTCGCGTTCACCTCGTTGCAGGTGACGGTAAAGTTGTTGTAAATGGCCGCGATATCTCAGAATACTTCGGTCATGAGACTTTGATCATGATGGCTAAATCACCACTCGTATTGACTGAAACAGAAGGAAAATACGATGTAATCGTTAACGTTAACGGTGGTGGATATACTGGACAAGCTGGAGCGATTCGCCACGGTGTATCACGTGCGCTTCTTCAAGCGGACCCAGAATTCCGTCCAAGCCTCAAAGAAAAAGGCTTCTTAACTCGTGACGCTCGTATGAAAGAACGTAAAAAATACGGTCTTAAAGCAGCACGTCGCGCACCACAATTCTCGAAGCGTTAATCTTCGCGGTGTGGTTCGAACTCTCCATCCTTTCGGGTGGAGAGTTTTTTGTTTGAAATAGTCGATTCCGAAGCCGTCAAGAAAACGCTTTTTTTGATATACTGATATCGAAACAGTTAGAAGGGGGAAGCGATATGCTTACAGTAGAGCAAGTACGCGAGGAATTGGCGGGGCTCGTTGATCCAACGATCAACCGAACGCTTGGAGATACAGCGGGGGTAAAAGACATCCGCATTAAAGAAGATTATGTCAGTGTAAAAGTGGCACTCGGACAAACAGGGAGCGGGGAACAGCTTCAATTACAACAAGAGATTGTCACATTGCTCAAGGGGAAAGGCTTTAAGACGGTTGGACTTCGCTTTGAAGCATTGAACGACGAAAGTTTGAAGGAAGCGACAAAGCCGGCGATTCTTCGTGAGAATTCAGGGACGACATTTATCGCCATCGCTTCAGGTAAGGGTGGCGTAGGGAAATCTACAGTGTCTGTCAACTTAGCGGTCGCGCTTGCGCGAGCGGGCAAGAAGGTTGGATTGATCGATGCGGACATTTACGGATTTAGTGTTCCGGATATGCTTGGCATCGAAGAACGACCAGTTGTTCGCGGCGAAAAGATCATTCCAGTCGAGCGTTTCGGTGTGAAGGTCATTTCAATGGGCTTTTTCGTTGAAGACAATGCACCCGTTATCTGGCGTGGACCGATGCTCGGAAAAATGTTAAATAACTTCTTCAATGACGTCGAGTGGGGCGACCTAGACTATCTATTGCTCGACTTACCGCCAGGAACGGGGGATGTCGCACTTGATATCCATTCGATGCTCCCATCATGCCAGGAGTTGATTGTGACGACACCTCACGCGACAGCTGCTTTCGTTGCTGCTCGTGCTGGGGCAATGGCGATTAAAACGAACCATAAACTACTAGGTATCATTGAGAACATGGCTTATTTCGAAAGTAAACTGACAGGCGAAAAAGAATACGTATTCGGTTATGGTGGTGGAGAAAAACTATCAGAAGCACTGAAGAGTAAGTTGCTTGCTCAAATTCCGCTTGGCCAACCGTATGATAATGAAGAGGACTTCGCACCTTCTGTCTATCGGGATGGTCATCCATTTGAGCATACGTATGACGAGTTAGCGCAAGCAGTCATTAAACAAATAGAAGGGTGAATCGGTGAGAGATGAAAGTACAAGGATTTTTACGTTTGTTTTGGACAACGCTCGTTTTTGGGACGTTGTTCGGGTTCCTTATGAACTTGTTAGCGAACCCGGGTTATTTAGTCAGTCAGTCTTGGGAGGCAATTGTCACTGCGCTTAGTTACTCGAGCACATGGACCGGGATCAGTATGATGGGCTTCTTCGCCTATTTGATCATCCATCGGGTCGGTCTTGATTTATTCCGAGGGCCACGTCTATGGAATCGCGTCCAGGTGTTGTTAATCGCCTTTGCGATCTTTGATGCCGTCTATTTACGGATGCTCGCATTTGGAAATGATCACATGTGGCGTTATATCGGCGAGATGCTTGTGTTATTAATTGTCGCTTGGGTAGTTGCTGCGAGTAAAGCGAAACAAACGAATATGAGTGCTTTCATCCCGACACTTTTCTTAATGACCGTCATTACTTTGATTGAATGGATTCCGGCCCTTCAAACAACGGATGAAATTCCATTACTCTGGCCGGCCCTTGCAACATTAGTGTTCGCGAATGCCTATCAAGTATTGATGCTTCATCGCTTTCAACAGACGGGGCAAGTTACTGAACCGGCTTCGTCTGAAGTGGCGAAGAAAAAAACGAAAAAACAGATGCCGTCTAAGTCATCATAAAATTTAATCGGTCGTGGATCGTTCTTTGTCATTTGGAGCGATTCAGCGACCGATTTTGTGTTTTGATTAAGTGGATGCAAAAAAAATAAAGTTTTTTTAGAAAAATTGTTGACGATTTTTTAGGATACTGATATATTAATAAACGTCGCTGATGTTGTTCACGCAGAAAAACATCAGGGAGTAAAAAAATAATAAAAAGTGGTTGACTTTCATAAGTCAAATCGCTATTATTAAAAAGTCGCTAACACGACAACGATTTGGTCTTTGAAAACTGAACGATGAGGCAAAAAAAGTTTTACAATTTTTGAATGAAGCGCAAGCTTCGTCAATTTAAGAGCTATATCAAATTCTTTGGAGAGTTTGATCCTGGCTCAGGACG